>NZ_JBEZKW010000008.1:0-164767 GCF_040651795.1 Streptomyces sp. NPDC048361 | reverse complement strand
CGAGTCCTGGCCAGGACTCGGGGGCGACGGATCGTTGGGGTCCTTCCGGGAGGTTCGTCCGGTCAGACCCGTACGCCTACGCGGCGACGGCGGGCGAGGAACAGCGCGCCGCCGATCGCGGCGGTGCCGGCGAGGCCGCCGCCGATCGCCATCTCGGTGTCGGTCGGGCCCGCGGCGCCGCCGAGGCCGCCGTCCGCGCCGCGCCCTTCGAGGACGCGGAAGCTGCGGGTCGCGACCCGGTCGTTGTCGTTGCACTTGACGGCCAGGCTGTAGTTGCCGGGCGTCGTGTGGTCGTGGATCCGGGCGGTCGCGTAGTTGATGTCGCCCGACGACAGGTGGACCTCGTCGAAGGCGTTCGAGCTGACTCTGCCGCCGTTCTGGCAGCCCCTGGCGGTGATCCTCAGGGTGGCGCCCTGGTGGACCGAGGAGGGGTCGACTTCGACACTGGTCGGCCCGCCGGACGGCGGGCCACCTGCGACGGCTGCCGGGGCGGCGAACCCGACCGCGGCCCCGACCGCCAGCGCCACCGTTAGAGCGCGTGAAGCACGCATCGTTGAACCTCCATGGGAGGACGCCCCGGAGCCGTGCCCCGGGATGATCGACGAGTACGCCTCCCACATCGAACCCTCACCGCCGCTCATACAAGCCGCATTTCGGCGCTCATCCACCCTGGTGAACCGCGCGCCCCGCAGTGGCTCCGGAATCTGACGGACCCGCAGGTCACAGACCGTCAGATCATTTTCGGGGCCGTATGACCCGGATGGGTCAGGCCCGCTGGACGGCACCCGTTCGCCGCCCTCCGATCGCCGAGTGGCCGCCCCGCCCTTACGGTGCTCGAAGGCGCGCTGAGGGTGGACGGCGAAGGAGTTGACGAAGAGACATGGCGCAGGACGAGTACGGCATGGAGCGTCGCAGGCGTTCCCCGTGGGGGGCTCTTGCCCTGGTGATGCTCACCGGCCTCGCGCTGATGCGCAATGGCGCGGATGTGACGATGGGCCCGCCGCAGCCGGCCGCGGCGGCGGCGCTGACCAGCGGCGCGGGGACCGCCTCCGCGCCGCCCGCGGCCGCGGCGGTGCAGCCGCTGCCCTTCGCCCCGGCCTCCCGCGTGCGGATCGAGGCGATCAACGTGGACGCGCCGGTCATGGACGTCGGCACCGACGCCCAGGGCTGGGTGCAGGCTCCCCCGCCCGAGGACCCGAACCTCGCGGGCTGGTATCAGAACGGTGTGGCCCCGGGCATGCCCGGTACGTCGGTGATCGTCGGCCACGTCGACAACATGAAGGGCCCGGCGGTCTTCTACGGCCTCGGCTCGCTCCAGAAGGGCAACCACATCGAGGTGCAGCGCTTCGACGGCCACACCGCGGTGTTCGAGGTGTACGGCGTCGAGGTCTTCTCCAAGGCCACCTTCCCGGGCGCCCGGGTGTACGGCGACACCGGGCACCCGGAGCTCCGGGTGATCACATGCGGCGGCGGCTTCTCCAGGGCCCGCGGGTACGACGGCAACGTGGTGGCCTTCGCCCGCCTCGTGTCGGTCAAGTAGCCCCGGCAGCCCCGAAGCCGCCGGGGCCGGACCGCCCGCGGGCCACCGTCGCCGGGGCTCATCTGCGGCGCGGCGGCACCTTCAACCGGTATCCCTGCGCGAGCAGTTCGGGCAGATAGGTGTGGAGCGCCGCCACGCTCTGCGAGCGGTCGCCGCCCGCGTCGTGCGAGAGCACCACGACGCCGGGCGCCGCACCGTCGAGGACCCGGCTGATGATGGTGGGGGTGCCGGGCGTGGTCCAGTCGAGGGTGTCGACGGTCCAGGCGAGCGGCTCCATGCCCATCTCGGCCTGGATCTCGAACACATTGCGGTTCCACGCCCCGTACGGCGCGCGGAACCACTGCGGCGGCTCGCCGAGGGTCTGCTCGATGACCTCGCTGGTGCGGCCGATCTCGTCGCGGATCCGGGCGGGGGGCGTCTTGTTGAGCTGGGGGTGGGTCCAGGTGTGGTTGCCGACGACGTGCCCGTCGTCCCGCATCTCGCGCAGCAGGTCCCGGTTGTCGGTGGCCATCTCGCCGCACAGGAAGAACACCGCGCGTACGTCGTGCTGGCGCAGGGTCTTCAGGATGCCGGGGGTGTAGCGCGGATCGGGTCCGTCGTCGAAGGTGAGCACCATGGAGTGCGCGCCCAGCTGGGGCATGCTCAGGAACGGTCTGGTCCGTACCGGCGGGAGCGCGGTGTGGTACCGCGGCGGGGTGTAGGCGGTCATGGGTTCCAGGCGGTACGCGCCGGCCCGTGGCCGGGCGGCCGCGGCCTGGGGCCCGGCGGCGTTGGATCCGGCCGCCTTGGATCCGGCCGCCTTGGATCCGGCCGCCTTGGGCCCCGCGGCCGGCGCGGCGTGCGGCGTGGGCGCGGGGGCGACGGTGTCCTCGGCGGTCAGCATGCGGACCGCGGCGGCGGCTCCGAGGCAGGCGGTGACACGGAGCAGTGTCCGCCGACTGGGGACCATCTGATCCCTTTTCATGACATGCGGCTTTTGTTCGTCATGGCGGCAGATTAGGACCTGCCCGCCGTGGCGGGGCCTGCGAAACGTCAGCACCCGCGCGTCACCAGCACGAATGGAGTCATCCGGCGGTACCGCTCCCGATCCGGCTCAGCTACGGCGGACCAGCGGGAAGGGCAGGGTCTCGCGAATGGTGAGGCCGGTGAGGAACATGACGAGCCGGTCCACGCCGATGCCGAGGCCACCGGTGGGCGGCATCGCGTATTCGAGCGCGTCGAGGAAGTCCTCGTCGATCTCCATCGCCTCCGGGTCACCGCCGGCCGCGAGCAGCGACTGCGCGGTGAGCCTGCGGCGCTGCTCGACCGGGTCGGTCAACTCCGAGTAGGCGGTGCCCAGTTCGGTGCCGAACGCGACGAGGTCCCAGCGTTCGGCGAGCCGCGGGTCGGTGCGGTGCTGGCGAGTCAGCGGGGAGACCTCGGTGGGGAAGTCCTTGTAGAAGGTGGGCAGCTGGGTCTTCTCCTCGACGAGCCGCTCATACATTTCCAGGACGACGTCACCGCGCGTGCTCTCCGGGGTGTGCGGCACCCCGGCCCGGTCGCAGAGCCGGCGCAGCGCCTGCTCGTCGGTGTCGGCGCCGATCTCCTCGCCGAGCGCGTCGGAGACCGCCCCGTACAGCGTCTTGACGGGCCAGGGCCCCGAGATGTCGTACTCGACGATCTTCCCGTCCGGGCCGGCCTTGCGGGCGAGCGGGGCGCCGAAGGCGGCGGTGGCGGCGCCCTGGATCAGTTCGCGGGTGAGGTCGAGCATCATGTCGTAGTCGGCGAAGGCCTGGTAGGCCTCCAACATCGTGAACTCGGGGTTGTGCTTGTAGGAGACGCCCTCGTTGCGGAAGGTGCGGCCCATCTCGAAGACCTTCTCCACGCCGCCGACGCAGAGCCGTTTGAGGTACAGCTCGGGCGCGATGCGCAGATAGAGGTCGAGGTCGTAGGCGTTGATGTGGGTGGTGAAGGGGCGGGCGTTGGCGCCGCCGTGGATCTGCTGGAGCATCGGCGTCTCGACCTCCAGGTAGCCCCGGTCCAACAGGCCCTGGCGCAGCGCCTGGACGGCGGTGGAGCGGTGCCGGACCACGTCGCGGGCCTCTGGGCTCGCCACGAGGTCGAGGTAGCGCCGGCGCACCCGGGCCTCGGGGTCGGCGAGGCCGCGCCGCTTGTCGGGCAGCGGGCGCAGACACTTCGCGGTCATCTGCCAGCCGGTGGCGAAGAGCGAGAACTCGCCCTTCTCGGTGGTGGCGGTGGTGCCGGTGGCGGTGATGTGGTCGCCGAGGTCGACGTCGTGGGTGAACCGGTCGAGGACGGGGGCGCCCGTGCCCTCGCGGGTGAGGACGACCTGGAGGTCGCCGGACCAGTCGCGCAGCACGGCGAAGACGACGCCGCCGAAGTCGCGTACGGCCATGACGCGCCCCGCGACCGTGGCCTCCAGGCCTTCGCCGGCGGCCCTGAGCCGGGCCAGGGTGTGGGTGCGGGCCGCGATGACGACGGGGTAGGGCTCGGCGCCGTCCGCGCGTAGCCGGTCGAGCTTGCGGTGGCGTACCCGTTCCTGGTCGGTGAGTTGACGTTCCGTCACTTCGGTGGCGCCGATGCCGGTGAGCCCGAGCGCCTCGATGGAGGGCAGGCCCGCGGTGGTGACGGGCTTGGTGACGCCTTTGGGGCGGCCCTTGCCCCAGAGCTTGCGCAGGCTCGGTACGGAGACGAAGCCCTCGGCGATGCCGGAGGCGAGGCCGACCCGGGCCAGCGAGCCCGCGTCGCCGTAGCACAGGAAGCGGGGGAACCACTGCGGGTGGTACTTCACATTGGAGCGGTAGAGGGCTTCGAGCTGCCACCACTTGGAGAAGAAGAGCAGCAGTCTGCGCCACAGCCGCAACACGGGTCCGGCGCCGATGCGGGCGCCCTCCTCGAAGGCCGAGCGGAACACCGCGAAGTTGAGGGAGATCCTGCGGACCCCCAACTTCGGTACGGCGGCGCACACTTCGGCGACCATGAACTCCATCACGCCGTTGGGTGCGCTGCGGTCGCGGCGCATCAGGTCGAGCGAGATGCCGTCGGGACCCCACGGCACGAAGGAGAGCAGCGCGATCAGTTCGCCGTCGGCGTCGAAGGCCTCGACGAGCAGACAGTCGCCGTCGGCGGGGTCGCCGAGCCGGTCGAGCGCCATCGAGAAGCCGCGCTCGGTCTCGGTGTCGCGCCAGGCGTCGGCGCGGTCGACGATGCGCTGCATCTCCTCGTCGCTGAGCGCCGAGTGGCGGCGGATGCGGGTGGTGGCACCGGTGCGCTCGACGCGGCGCACGGCCTGGCGCGTGACGCGCATGTCGCGGCCGTCGAGGTCGAACTTGGCGACGTTCAGGATGGCCTCGTCGCCGAGCTGGATGGCGCCGAGCCCGTGCCGCGCGTAGGCGGTCGCGCCCTCTTCGGAGGCGCCCATCACGGCGGGCGCCCAGGCGTACTGGCGGGCGATGTCGAGCCAGGCGTCGATGGCCGGGCCCCAGGCGCCCGCGTCGCCGACCGGGTCGCCGCTGGCGAGCGCCACGCCCGTCTCGACGCGGTAGGTGACGGCGGCCTTGCCGTTGGGCGAGAACACCACGGCCTTGTCGCGGCGGGTCGCGAAGTAGCCGAGCGAGTCCTGGCGGCCGTAGGCGCCGAGCAGGGCCCGGATGCGGGGCTCCTCGTCGCCGTGCAGGGCGGCTTCCATGCGCTGCGAGCGGAAGAGCGTGGAGGCCGCCGTCAGCAGGGCGATGGCGCCGAACAGACCGAGGAAGAAGTACAGGGGCCGGGGAGGGCTCCCGTCGAACTGGCCCGGGGAGACGAGACCGCCGAGGACGCGGTTGGAGGCCCACAGCAGGCGCTGGCCGCGCGGCAGGGTGTCGGGGAACAGCTCGACCAGGCCCCAGCCGACGAGGACACCGGCCACGAGCCCGAGACAGAGCACCCCCAGAGCCCGGCGGAAGGCGCCCCTGCGGGTCTCCGCGTAGAACTGCTTGCGGGCCACGACGAGGATCACCAGGGCCGCGCCGCAGAAGACGCCGTTGGGGATCCACGCCCATTCGGTGACGGAGACGAGCAGTACGTCGAGCAGGAACAGCAGGCCCAGGTAGATGACCACCAGCCACCAGGCGACCTTCTTGCGGGCCCCGATCGCGGCCGCGAGCAGCAGCAGGAAGACGGCGTAGGCGAGGTTGGCGCTGACCGGCACCGTGACCCGGTCGAAGAACCAGGAGATCGGATGGAGCCCTCTGCGCAGCGGGGGGATGAGCGCGATGACGGCGCAGAACAGCCCGAGCGCGCCGAAGAACATCGCGAAGCCTTCCGGAACCCGCCCCAGGAAGCCGGTCCTGGACGGGATCGGCGCCGCCTCGCTCACAGTCATGTCCAGCACTCTAGGGAGACCGGCGCCGGGCCGCCTGTCGGAGCGTCCACCCGGCCGGTTAGCCTCACAGTGTGACAGAGCAGCGGCCCCAGCCCCACCCCGAGTCCCAGCGCTTCGAACGCGGCACCGACGGTCCGAAGGTGATCGTCGCCGGCGTGGACGGCTCGGATTCCTCACTCAGAGCGGCGGCGTACGCCAGTGGTCTGGCCCGGCGCCAGAATGCGATGCTCGCCCTCGTGTACGTCCAGCCCGTGCTCCCGGCGGGTGCCGCGCTCGGCGCGCCCGTCGCCGACACCACCGAGGAGATCGCCGAGGGCCTGGTCGCCGAGATCAGGGCCGGGGCGGAGCGGGTGCGGGAGATCTGGGACGTCCGCTGGGAATTCCACACCTTCCGCGGCGACCCCTACTCCGGCCTGGTGACCGCGGCCGACGAGCTGACGGCGGACGCGGTGGTGGTGGGCGCGTCCGAGTCGGCGGGCCACCGCATCATAGGTTCGGTGGCCGTACGCCTGGTCAAGGCGGGCCGCTGGCCGGTCACCGTGGTGCCGTAGCGGGCCCGCCCGCCGGTGGCGGAGCATCTGCTCCGCCCGCCGGGTCAGCGCGACATCTTCAGGCCGTCCTTGGCCGCGCCGCGGCTCAGGACCGCCTCGCTGATCTGCTGCTGTGTCGCGGTGTAGGCCTCGCTGCCGGGCGCCTTCGCGAGGGCGTCGGGCAGGCTCATCACCCGGCCGCGGTCCACGTCGATCCACTGCGGGATGAACTCCGCCTTGCTGACCTCCCAGCGTGAGCCGGGCCTGGCCGGCGGGGCGAAGGTGAAGCGGGCGATGGAGCTCATGTTGCCGCGGTCGTCCCGCGCGCCCGTGTCGTTGAACATCTCGCCGGCGATCTGGTCGCCCTCCCCGTAGACGATCCAGGTCCCGTTGACCTTCTCGTAGGGCTGCGGGATGTGCGCGTGGGTGCCGAGGATCAGGTCGATGTCGGGGCGCCCGCCGGTCTTCGACGCCGTGAGCGCCTTGCCGAGGGAGAGCTGCTGCTCGTCGGGCTCGGTCTGCCATTCGGTGCCCCAGTGGAGGCTGACGACCACGACGTCGGCGCCGGCGGCGCGGGCCGCCCGGGCATCCGCGATGATCTTCTTCTGGTCGATGAGGTGGACCGCCCACGGCTGCCCGTCCGGCATCGGGTAGCCGTTGGTGTCGTAGGTGTACGCGAGCTGGGCGACCTTCGCGCCGCCGGCCGACATCAGCGCGGGCCGCGCCGACTCCTGGGCGGTGCGGCCGGAGCCTGTGTGCTTCAGGCCCGCCTTGTCGAAGGCCTTCAGGGTGCGGGCGAGCCCGTCGGCGCCGTCGTCCAGGGTGTGGTTGGACGCCGTCGAGCAGGAGTCGTACCCGGTGTCCTTCAGCGCGGCGGCCACCTGCGGCGGGGAGGTGAACGCCGGGTAGCCGGTGAAGGGGCCCTCGTCCGGGCCGTACACCGTCTCCATGTGACAGATCGCCAGGTCGGCCCGCGAGATGAGGGGCTTGACCCCGGAGAGCATCGGTCTGAAGTCGTAACTCCCGTCCTCCGCATCGGATTTGGCACGCTGGATCGTCGAGTCGTGCGGCAGGACGTCACCGGTGGCGACCAGGGTGAAGGGATGCTGGGCGGGTGCGGCGCCGGAGGCCGGGGAGCGCTGGGCGTGCGGGGGCTGCCGCGGGGCGTCGTGCCCACCGGAGCAGCCCGTGGTGGCCGCGAGCAGGAGGGCCGCGACGGCCGCCGCCCGATGTCGGGCGCGTGGGGTCGGCTGGTGCATCGGCTTCGGACTCCGTCGGTCGAGGGCAGACGAGGGGCGGGGCGAGCGGGCGCGTGATCGCGGAGCGGGTGCGATCGGGGCGGTGTGTGTCCGAAATCCACCCCGCGAGAACCGGCCGGTCAAGCCGAAAAGCCGTTGATACGACGAAAGACCGCTGGAATGGACGCACTGCGGTGGCGCCCGGACCGCGTGTCGGGGACCGCTCGCCGCACCACTCGCCGCTCGGTTCGACCGCTTGCCGCAGCGTGCGGTGCGAGCTCTGTCCACCCCCGCCCGTACGCGCTCGGATACGGATCGGTCGACGGGGTTCCGGGGAAAGGGCGTGCACGGTGACGACGGCGGTCGCGGAGATACGGCGCTACGCCCGCGAGCGGGATCTGGCCGAACTACAGCGTGCGCACGGCCCGGCGCTGCTGCGGTTCCTGCTCGGGCTGACCTACGGCGACCGCCAGCGCGCCGAGGATCTGGTGCAGGAGACACTGGTACGGGCCTGGCAGCACCCCGAGGCGTTCGATGCGCCGTACAGCTCGATGCGGCCCTGGCTCTTCACGGTCGCCCGGCGCCTCGCCATCGACGCGCGGCGCGGCCGGCTCGCGCGCCCCGCCGAGGTGGGCGACGAGGTACTGCTCGCGACGCCGGCGGAGGGCGGCGATCCCACCGAGCGGTGTACCGCCGCCCTCGACGTCCGTACGGCAGTGAGGTCGCTCACACCTGAACACCGCGCGGTCCTGGTGCAGTTGTATTTCCGCGGCCTCAGCGTGACCGAAGCGGCCGATGTGCTCGGTGTGCCGCCCGGGACGGTCAAGTCCCGTTCGTACTACGCGCTGCGTGCGCTCGGCCGGCTGCTGCCCGGCTATTCTGCGTCAGGCCCCGAAGGGCTCTCCTCGGTGGGTTCCAGGTCCGCCTCGGTGAGCAGGGCGAGCAGTGAGGGTGCTTCGGCGACCTCCAGATAGGCACGGCGGCACGGTGCGCACCGGCGCAGATGCGCGGCGACGGCGCGGTCCTCGCCGGGCGCGAGAGCGCCCAGTACATAGGCGCCGAGCAGCTGCCGCACATGCATGAGCACCTCGTGTCGTGTGACGGATCCTGCCCTTCTGGCCACGGCGGGCACGCGCCCCCGGTTCAATGCTCCCTGGAGCTCCCCGGGAGCGCCGGGACGGTCGATGAAAGAGGCGAGACAGGATGCGTCCGGAGGGAAGCAACGGGACCAGCGGTGGCGGGCTGGTGGTGCCGATGGCATGGATGTACGCGGAGTACATCGCGGATGAACTGCTGAGAACCGGCGACCTGATGCCGCCGACGACACTGGAGTTCCGGGCCGGGCGTCACGCTCTCGCCCTGACGATCTTCCTGTCGGACGGGGCGGTCGGCGGGGCGCGGGTGGTGGCCCGCCTGGAGGAGTGGAGTTCGCTCACCGCAGCCGGCCGGCCGTGGCGGCGCTGGGTCTGCGGGCGGCTGGGGCGGCTGGCCCGCGATCAGGACTCGGGACCCGATCTGGCGCTGGCCAGGGCTGCCTGGCGGTGGCTTGAGGAGACCGAGCTGCTGGCCGCGGATCTGGACGCGGTGGTGCCGGGCGGGGTGGATCCGCGTACGCGCGAGGAGGACGAGCCCCGGGTGTGGACACCGGCCTGGGAACTGGGCCTTCCGCTCGGCCACCTGGCCATCCACTTGTTCTGACGTTACGTCACATCAGCGCTCAACTGTGCACACCGGCACGGTACTTGGGGATGCGGGCCGTCACCTTCATGCCCGCGCCGACGCCGGTCTCGATGACCAGGCCGTACGCGTCGCCGTAGACCTGACGCAGCCGTTCGTCGACATTGAGCAGGCCGATGCCGCCCGAGGGCTCGCCGTCGCCGCGCAGGATGCGGCGCAGGCGTTCGGGGTCCATGCCCGCGCCGTCGTCCTCGATGACGACCTCGGCCTCGTTGCCCGCGTCCAGGGCGGTGATGGTGATGCGCAGCGGGGCGTTCTCCGCGCGTACGACGTCGAGGACGTCCGCCGGGTGCTGGACGACCGCGCCCTCTATGCCGTGCTTGACGGCGTTCTCGACCAGCGGCTGGAGGCAGAGGAACGGCAGGGCGACCGGCAGGACCTCGGGGGCGACTTGCAGGGTCACCCGGAGCCGGTCGCCGAAGCGTGCGCGTACCAGCTCCAGATACTGGTCGATGCAGTGGAGCTCCTCGGAGAGCGTGGTGAAGTCGCCGTGTCTGCGGAACGAGTAGCGCGTGAAGTCCGCGAATTCCAGCAGGAGTTCACGGGCGCGCTCGGGGTCGGTGCGGACGAACGAGGCGATCGCGGCGAGGGAGTTGAAGATGAAGTGCGGGGAGATCTGGGCCCGTAGCGCCTTGATCTCGGCTTCGATCAGGCGGGTGCGGGAGTGGTCGAGTTCGGCCAGTTCCAGCTGGACCGAGACCCAGCGGCCGACCTCGCCCGCGGCGCGCGCCAGGACGGCCGACTCGCGGGGCGCGTAGGCGACGAGGGCGCCGAGCACCCGGTCGTCCACGGTGAGCGGCACCGCCACCGCCCAGCGCAGGGGGCAGTCCAGGTCGTCGCAGGAGAGCGCGAACGCACTGTCGCGCCCGGTGTCGAGCAACGCCCTTACCTGCTCCATTACGTGGGCCCCGTGGTGCTGCTCCCCCGCGCCGTCCCAGGTGAGGATGGTGTCGCGGTCGGTGAGGCAGAGCGCGTCGGTGCCGAGGAGCGAGCGCAGTCCGCGGGCGGATTTGCGGGCCGCCTCCGCGGTGAGCCCGGCGCGCAGCGGGGGCGCGGCGAGCGAGGCGGTGTGCAGTGTCTTGAAGGTGGCGTGCTCGACGGGGGTGCCCACATCGCTGGTACGGGCCCGGCGTGCCGCGCGCCGGCCGAGCAGGAACCCCGCCGCGGCGAGGAGCGGGCCGAGGAAGAGCAGCGCGGCAAGCGTCATCGGGGACCTCCTCGGCGGACCGGCGCCTCCGGCAGGTGGAAACGGGCCATCGCGGCGTTGGTGCCGGACGGGATGCGCCCGGGGGTCGCAAGGGAAACCCCGGCCATGGTGAGGAAGGCGAGGGGCACCGACCACACCGCAGGCCAGGCGAGGAGAGCGCTCGCGAAACCGGGCGGCGCCGCCCCGAGTGCGGTGGCGGCGACGCAGACCAGCGCCGATCCGCCGCCCACGAGCAGTCCCGCGACCGCGCCCGGCGGGGTCAGCCGGCGCCACCAGATGCCGAGCACGAGCAGCGGGCAGAACGAGGAAGCCGACACCGCGAACGCCATGCCGACGGCGTCGGCCACCGGCACCGCGCTCACCAGGAGGGCGCCGCACAGCGGCACCAGGATGGCCGGCGGCACCGCGAGACGGAAGTGACGTACACCGCGCGAGGGGAACACGTCCTGCGTGAGGACGCCGGCGACCGCCATGGTCAGGCCGGAGGCGGTCGACAGGAACGCGGCGAAGGCGCCGCCCGCGACCAGCGCGCCGAGGAGTTCGCCGCCCGGGCCGCCGACCAGACGCTCCGGCAGGAGGAGCACGGCGGCGTCCGCGTCACCGGTGAGGGCGAGTTCGGGTGCGTACAGCCTCCCGAGCGCGCCGTAGACGGGCGGCAGCAGATAGAACGCGCCGATGAGGGCGAGCACGACGAGCGTGGCGCGGCGGGCCTCGCGGCCGCCGGGGCTGGTGTAGAAGCGCACCACGACGTGGGGCAGTCCCATGGTGCCGAGGGAGGTCGCCACGATGAGCCCGTACGTGGCGTACAGCGGGTGGGCGGTGCGCGTGGCGCTGTCGGGCACCCGGGTCGCGGCGGCCAGGTCGAGCCGGGTGCCGGCGCCGATGCGGTGCTCGCCGATGGCGAGCGTCAGCGGCCCGCCGTCGTAACTCCGGCCGTCCACGGTGCCGTTGGCGTGCACCGGCAGCGGCTCGGTCAGGCGCAGGGTCAGCGGGTCGGCGACGCGGACGGAGTGCTGGTGGCGCAGGGCGGCGGGTTCGTCGTAGACGGGGCGCGGGGCGCCGTCGCCGCGCCAGGCGATGACCAGGAAGAACACGGGGATGAGCAGCGCGGTCAGCTTCAGCCAGTACTGGAAGGCCTGCACGAAGGTGATGGAGCGCATGCCTCCGGCGGCGACCGCGAGGACCACGACTCCGGCGACGAGCACCGGCCCGAGCCAGCCCGGCGCTCCGGTGAGGATCTTCAACGTCAGCCCGGCGCCCTGGAGCTGGGGCACCAGGTACAGCCAGCCCGCGCCGACCACGAACACGCTGACCAGACGGCGTACGGCGCGCGATTGGAGCCGCCCCTCGGCGAAGTCGGGCAGGGTGTACGCGCCCGAGCGGCGCAGCGGGGCCGCGACGAACAGCAGCAGCACGAGGTAGCCGGCGGTGTAGCCGACCGGGTACCAGAGCATGTCCGGGCCCTGGACCAGGACGAGGCCCGCGATGCCGAGGAAGGAGGCGGCGGAGAGGTATTCGCCGCTGATGGCGGCCGCGTTGAGGGCGGGGCCGACCGTGCGGGAGGCGACGTAGAAGTCGGACGTGGTGCGGGACAGACGCAGGCCGAACCCGCCGACGAGGACGGTGGCGAGCACGACGGCGGCCACCGCCACCACGGCGTACGTCTGGCTCACGGGGCGGATCGGCCCTGCGTCGCACGGCCTACGGCGGGGCGGGCTACCGCCGGGCGGCCCTCCGTGGGTCGGTCCGCTATCAGGTGGGTGAAGTCCCGTTCGTTGCGCTCGGCGGTCCGTACGTACCACCAGGCGATGAGGCCGAGCGGTGGGTAGAGGGCAAAGCCGAGCACCCACCAGGTGACCGCGTCGTCGTCGAGGGCGCGGAGGGCCAGGGGCAGCGTCGCGACGGTCAGCGCGAGGACCGCGAACCCGCCGAGTGCCGCCCGGAGTTGACTGCGCATCAGAGAGCGTACGTACGCACCGCCGAGCGCGGTCTGCTCGTCGATCTCGGACTGGGCGCGGTGGCGCGGCAGCGGGCGGACCCTCCTCGGCTCCCCCGTGACCGTCTCGCGTCGCGCCGCCTGCTCCCCGGACATGGCGCGGAGTGTACGCAGCGTCCGGCCGATCGCGAAAGGGCCAGGTCAGTGGGGAGCGCGCCGCAGGAGGCGGTCGCGCACGGTGCGGGCGTGGCGGCGGCTGACGGGGAGTTCGGCGTCGCCGACCCGCACGCTCATGCCGCCCGCCTCCAGGCGGAGTTCGTCGATCCGGTCGAGCGCGACGAGATGACTGCGGTGGATCCGGACGAACCCCCGGCTGCGCCAGCGTTCCTCCAGGGTGGAGAGCGGGATCCGTACGAGATGGCTGCCGCGGGCGGTGTGCAGCCGGGCGTAGTCGCCCTGCGCCTCGGCGTACGCGATGTCGTCGATGGGCAGGAAGCGGGTGACGCCGCCGAGTTCGACGGGTATCTGGTCGGGTTCCTGCACCGGGGCGGCGCGGTCGCCGACGAGTTCGGCGACCCGGCGGACCGCTTCGGCCAGGCGTTCCCTGCGGACCGGTTTGAGGACGTAGTCGACGGCCTTCAGGTCGAAGGCCCGTACGGCGAAGCCCTCGTGCGCGGTGACGAAGACGATCAGGGGCGGCCGGGCGAACCCGGCGAGCAGGCGGGCGATGTCAAGGCCGGTGAGCCCGGCCATGTGGATGTCGAGGAAGACCACGTCCACGCCGCGCTCGCCCTCCTCCCCCGCGTCCAGGGCCGCGCCGATCAGCCGCAGGGCGTCGGTGGCTCCGGTGGCGCCTTCGGCGCGGTGGACGCGGGGGTCGGAGCGCAGGAGGTAGAGCAGCTCTTCGAGGGCGGGGGCTTCGTCGTCGACCGCCAGTACGCGCAGCATGGGGCCGGAGTTTAGGGGCCCGGCGCCGGTGTGTCTTGAGTGTTCGGCATGGTTTCTCCGTACCTGACGGCATGAGTTCGCCGCAGATCCACCGGGACGCCGGGGCCTACGCCCTCGGTGTGCTGGGCGCCGCCGACGCCTTCCGCTTCGAGGAGCACCTCGCCGGATGCGTCCCGTGCGGGGCGCTGCTCGCCGAGTTCGGCGGCGTGACGGCGCTGCTCGCCGCGTACGCGGCGCAGGAGGCGGCGCCGGCCGCTCCCGTCGACCCGGTGGTGCTGCACCGGATGCTGGGGGTGGTGGCGAGGCGGCGCCGGCGGGGGCGTGCGTTGCGGATCGGCCTGGTGGCCGCGGCGGCGGCGCTGATCGCGGGCGGGGTCGGCGCGGTGGTGGCGCCCTCGGCGCCGCGGTGGCGGGTGGTCTCGCATGCGCCCGGCGTGACGGCGTCCCTGCTGACCGGGGCTCATGAATGGGGCACGGATGTGGATCTCGCCCTCGCGGGCGCGGCGCCACAGACGTGCACGTTGGTCGCGGTGGGCCGGGACGGGACGGAGCAGACGGTGGCGACGTGGGCCGGGCGGGGCGACGGTCCGGTGCGGATGCGGGGCGCGGCGGCTCTCCCCCGGGAGGCGATCGCCCGGTTCGAGGTGCGGGCGGCGGGCGGGGCACGGCTCGCGACGCTCACCCCGGGGTGAGCGGCGCTCGGCCGGGCCTGTAGCCGTGCGGCCGCGCCGCTTGAGGAACTTCGCGTGCGGCGGTCGGCCGCGCTACTTCAGGAACTTCGCCGTGCGGCGGTCGGCCGCGCTACTTGAGGAATTTCGACGTGCGGCGGTCGGCGAGGATCTTGCCGTCGGTCTGGCAGGTGGCGCAGTACTGGAGCGAGGAGTCGGCGAACGACACCTCGCGCACGGTGTCCCCGCAGACCGGGCACGGCTCTCCCGTCCTGCCGTGTACGCGCAGCCCGCTCTTCTTCTCCGCCTTGAGGCGGCCCGCCGCCACGCCCTGGGAGCGCTCGACGGCCTCGGTGAGGGTGGCGCGCATCGCCTCGTACAGCGTGGTGATCTCGTCGTCGGTGAGGTGGGCGACCGGTTTGAAGGGCGACATCTTGGCGGCGTGCAGGATCTCGTCGCTGTACGCGTTACCGATCCCGGCGATGAGGGACTGGTCGCGCAGGGCACCCTTGAGCTGGCGCCGCTCCCCCGCGAACAGGGCGGCGAACTCCTCGCGGCCGAAGCCGGGGGCCAGGGGGTCGGGGCCGAGCCGGGCGATGCCGGGGACCTCGGACGGATCGTGGACCAGGTAGGCGGCGAGGCTCTTGCGGGTGCCCGCCTCGGTGAGGTCGAAGCCCGCGCCCCCGGTGAGCGTGACGCGCAGGGCGAGCGGGCCCTTGCCGGGCTTCGGCGGGGTGGTGGGCATGGTGTCGTGCCAGCGCAGCCACCCCGCGCGGGCGAGGTGGACGCACAGATGCAGACCCTCGGCGTCGATGTCGAGGAACTTGCCGTGCCGTGCGACCCCGGTGACGGTGCGCCCGGCAAGGTCGCTCCAGGGCGGGTCGTACGTCTTCAGGACGCTGATCGCGACGGGCAGGGCGCCCGCGATCTCCTGTCCGACCAGGTGGTCGGAGAGGAAGTCCCGCAGGGCCTCGACTTCGGGCAGTTCCGGCATACCTACCAGGGTGCCCCGGCCGGGCGCGCTCAGCGAGCCGCGCTCGCCCCGAGGAGCTCCGCCAGGTCCTGTCCGAAGGAGTCGGCGAGCCGGTCGAGGTCGGGCACGGCCTTGCCGTCGGCGACCAGACCGATGTGGACGCGGCCACCGTACGTGGACAGCGCGATCGCCAGGGACTGGCCGCGGGCGAGCGGCGCCATCGGGTAGAGCGCGCGCAGGGGGCAGCCGCCGAGCGAGAGCCGTGTGCGGGGCAGCGGCACGCTGATGACGAGGACGTCGAAGAGGATCCGGGCCGCGTTGCCGGCGAGGGGCGCCCCGAACCGGTGGGCCAGCGGCGGGAGTTGGTCGGCGAGCAGGGCAACGGCGCCCGCGCCGCGCCCCGGCCCCGCCGCCTTGTTGCGGTCCATCGCGGCGCGCACCGCGGCGAGCCGGGCCAGCGGGTCGGGCTCGGCGACCGGCAGCCCGAGCAGATAGGCGGAGAGCCGGTTGCCTGAGCCGGCCGGGGCGCCGGGGCGGCGGCGCGAGACGGGGACGAGGGCGCGCGGCTCGGCGCCGGGGAGTCGTGCGTCGCGCTCCAGAAGCCAGCGGCGCAGTCCGCCCGCGACGACGGCGAGGAGTACATCGTTGGCGGTGCCGCCCTCGGCCCTGCGGACGCGCTGCACGTCGTCATGGTCGAGGACCGCCGTGGCGAGGCGGCGGGTGCCGCTGGAGCGGGCGGTGAGCGCGGAGTCGGAGCCGAGGCCGAGCCGGCCGGCCCGGAGCACGGAGGCGCCGATGTCCACGGCGCGGGTGAGCTCGCCGACCCGGTCCCGGGCGAACCCGGCGACCTGGCGCGGGCCCGGCAGCCGGGAGCGGGGCGGCGCGGGGTGGCGGCGCCGGGCGGTGGGCGGGGCGAGCTGGTCGAGGATGCCCGCGCCGATGGCGACCGCGCGCATCCCGTCGGCGAGCGCGTGATGCAGCTTCACCAGGACCGCG
Source organism: Streptomyces sp. NPDC048361 (assembly GCF_040651795.1). Lineage (NCBI taxonomy): Bacteria > Bacillati > Actinomycetota > Actinomycetes > Kitasatosporales > Streptomycetaceae > Streptomyces > Streptomyces sp. NPDC048361. The sequence goes on along the minus strand of NZ_JBEZKW010000008.1, from coordinate 148,631 downwards.
AACTCCCCGTCCCGCTCGCCGGTCAGGACGTACATCCGCCAGGGCGGCAGCCCGCGCTCCAGGGGGCACTCCATCAACTCCCCTGCCGCGCGGGCGGCTTCGGCGGCGAAGTCGCCCGCGGGAAGCCGGACCGCTCCGACGTGCCGGTGTACGTCGAAGTCCTCGTCGGCGACCCAGGCCGCGCCCCCGACGGGCAGCCATACACCGCGTACCCGCATCCGGAGCCGCGGGATGGCCGCGGCGCGCACCGCGAGAAGGTCGAGGATCGCCTCGCCGCGGGTGCCGGGGAGCGGATCGAAGTGGGCCAGCGCCCCCAGATGCATGGGGTGTTCCGCCGATTCGAGGTGCCAGAACGCCAGATCGAGAGGGGCCAGCAGCTCACAGCTCAAGGGGTCCTCGTGTCACTCGGAGGCGGGTGGGGCGGCGACGGTGACGCCCGTACAGGATCAGCAGTCAAACCCTCGCGAACGGTTACGGTCAAGTAATCACTCGTTACGTTTGGTTACCGTCGCGTATTGATCGGTTTCCGCCGTCGGGTGTCCACCATCGGATTCCGCGGTTGCCGCCCGTCCAGCTCAGCGCCCGGCCCGCCCACGTGGAGCCGCCGCCCTCGCCGCCCCCCTGTCGGCCGATCGGGCCCCCGAGCGCCTCGGGTCAGCGGGAGCCGTGTTCCGGGACGACGAACTCGCACCACACGCACTTGCCGCTGCCGCGCGACTCCACGCCCCACACGTCGGCGAGTCGGTCCACCAGCATCAGGCCGCGCCCCGACACTCCGGACGCGCCGGCCTCGCGGCGTCGGGGCAGGGCGCTGGAGCGGTCCTCGACCTCGACGCGGAGCCTGCGTTCGGGACCCGACAGGGCCCGGATGGTGACGATCGCGCCGCCGTCGGTGTGCATGAGGGCGTTGGTGATGAGCTCGTCGGCGGCGAGTTCGATCTCGTCGGACCGCTCGCGGGCGCCCCAGGCGCGCACCGCCGCGCGGATCATGTGCCGGGAGGAACTGAGCGCCTCGGGATCGTTCTGCGCCACGTGCTGGCGCAGCCTGCCGCCGCCCTGCGGCACTTCCGTGACGTTGCGGCGCAGGAGCAGCAACGCCACGTCGTCGTCCCCCGCCCGCTCGTCGACCACGTCGCAGAGCCGGTCCGCGAGCGCCTCCAGCTCCTCGGGCCCCGTGCGGACCAGCGACGCCAGGAGCTGCATTCCGTCGTCGAGGTCGGTGCCCGGCTGCTCCACGAGGCCGTCGGTGTAGAGCAACAGGGTGTGGCCCGGGTCGAGTTCGACCGTCGAGACGGGGTACTCGAGCCGCCCGAACTCGGCCGAGAGCCCCAGCGGGAGGCCGCCCTCCACCGGCAGTCTGCGGCAGGTGCCGTCCGGCAGGCGCACCAGCGGGTCGACGTGCCCGGCGCGCACGATCTGGAGCACACCGGTGCCGAGGTCGGCCTCCGCGTACGTACAGGTCGCGAAGCGGTCGGTGTCCAGCTCGTGCAGGAAGACCGAGGCGCGTGCGATCACCGTGGCCGGGGAGTGGCCCTCGGCCGCGTACGCGCGCAGCACGATGCGCAGCTGGCCCATGACGGCCGCGGCGTGCGTGTCGTGTCCCTGGACGTCGCCGATGGCCACGCCGACCCGGCCGCCGGGCAGCGGCACCACGTCGTACCAGTCGCCGCCGATGTCCCGGCCGAGGCGGGCGGAGCGGTAGCGAACCGCGAGCCGGGCGCCCGGCACGTCGGGGATGCGGCGTGGCAGCATCGCCTGCTGGAGCCCCTCGGCGAGGTCGTGCTCCTGCTCGTACAGCATGGCGCGCTGGAGGGACTGGGCGATCGAACTGCCCAGCGCCACAAGGAGGTTGCGCTCCTCACTGCTGAACCCGCGCTTGTCGCCGTAGAGCAGGCCGATCGCGCCGATCGGGCGGGCCTGGGCGATCAGCGGCAGATAGGCGGCGGAGGTGATGCCGAGGCCGCTGATGTTGGGCCACAGGCCGGGATAGGACTCGGCGAAGTCCTGCGGCGACTCGATGAACCGGGGCGCGAGGGTCCGAACGACCTCGCTCATCGGGTATTGCTCGTCGACCCGGGTCCACCGTGTGCCCGGCACGAAGCTGTCCTCCGGGCCCTCCGCGATGAGATGGATGCGGCCCGCTTCGAGCAGCCCCATCACCAGGCTGGTGGCGCCCAGGTACTCGGGGCCGCGGGAGTCCTTCATGACGTCGATGACGTCCTTGACGGTCCTGGCGTGCGCGAGGGCGGCCGTGGTGGCCTCCACGACGCTGGTGGTGCGGCGCCGTTCGTCGTCGAGGCCGACCCGGGCGGTCGCGTCGGCGAGCTCCTGGGCGGCGTCACGGACGATGCCGATGATGCGCAGCGGACGACCGGTCTCGTCGCGGCGTACGAAGCCCTGGGTGTGGGTCCACTGCAGGCTGCCGTCGCGGCGGCGGACGCGGAAGTACACGCCGTAGTTGACACTGCCGTTCTTGAGCGCCTGCGACACCAGCGCGTCGAGCCTCAGGGCCTCGGCGGGCGGCACCCGGGCGGATAGCGTCTCGGGCCGGTTGTCGTATTCGTCGGGGCGCAGGTCGAACACGCCGAGCGCGGGTTCGTCCATGTGCATGAGGCCGCCGACCAGGTCCCAGTCGAAGCTGCCCATCCGCAGGTCTGGGCCGTACGAGTGAAGGAAGCGGCACTCCTCGCCGTCGGCCGGGCCACCGCAATGGCACAGCTCGGCCGCCCCTCCGCCCCCTTCAGCCACGTCCATGGGGCCACGCTAGGCGCAGCCGGGACCGTGCGCATGCGGGAGGCGGGGGCGGAGCGGCCGGCACGGGTCACTGCGTCGGGGACGCCTTGCGCAGGGCGGTGATGCAGGTGCCGATGGCCGTCTGGAGGGCTTCGAGGCGCTGGACCATGTCGTCCTCGTAGATGTCGTCGGCGTCGTCGAGGGTGAGCTCCTCGAACACCTTCGTCGCTTTCTGCAGGCTGCTGTAGAACTTGGTGCGGCGCTCCTGGACGCGCAGCTCGGGATCGGCCTCCACGGCCTCGGCGACCAGGCCCTTGACGGTGTCGTACGCCTCCGTGGCCCACTCGCCGGCCTCTTCGGACCCGTCGAGCTCGTCGAGGAGCGACAGGTGGCGCTCGGCCTCGGCGCGCAGCTCCGCGGGGGCGTCGACGGTCTGGCCCGCCGGCGTCCTGATCTGGCCGTTCTCGACGATCTGGCGTACATATCCGATGCGGTCGGCGGCCCTGGCCTCGCCGGCCACCGCCTTCTTCAGCTGGTCGGTGCGGACGATGTCGCGGGCCAGCTCGGTCTGGAGCGCGGGGTCTTCCCTGACGCGGTCCAGGAGCGCGGTACGGGCGGCCTGGGCGGTGCCGGGGTCGGCGAGGATCGCGGCCCGCAGCGCGGTGGGGTTCTCGGCGACTTCCAGGGCCTTGGTCGGCCGGATGCCCTCGGCCTCGGCGGCCGCGGTGATGGCGCTGCCCCGCTCGGAGGACGCGCTGGAGTGGGAGACGTAGTACGTCAACCACACGTCGGCGTCGGGCAGTTCGATGTCCTCGCCCGGCACGAGCGCCTCGAAGAGCGGGACGATACCGTCGTCGGATGCCTTGTCCCACGCCTTGTAGTAGCGCATGACGCGCTCGGCCGAGCAGCCGGCGAGCGCGCTGAACTCCTTCGCCGAAACCTTGGGCGTCTCGCCGGCCGCCTGCCCGCCGGGGCGTACGCTGCGCGCCACCTTCAGGGCGAACGCCCAGCCGCCGGTGCGGGCGTAGGCACCGAACTCGCGGGCGTCGCGCGCCACGCTCTCGTGCACTTCGCCGGCGGGCGGCGCGGACGGTTCGGGCAGGTCGATCGCGACGGTCACGGAGAACGCTCCTGGCTTTTCGGGGAGGACGACGAACGAGTCGGACAAGGGGTGCAGCCTATATGCACCCCTTGGTCCGGCTTTTCGTGCCTCCCCGGTGTCCAGCCGGCCGCTCAGACGTTCTCCGACTCGGGCGAGGGCCCGTAGATGTCGTAGTCGTCGGGCCCGCTCGGCTGGCCGCTCGGGACGTCACTGGGCCCCGAGGGCAGATCGCCGGGCGGGCTCGACTCCGGCGCGGGAGACGACGACGGCGGCGACGGGGAGAGCGAGGGCGGCGGCGCGGTCACGGTCGCGGTGGCCGTGGGGCAGCCGCTCGCGGACGGCGCCGGCGCGCTGGGCGGCGCGGGCGGCGACACTGGCGGCGTGGAGGGCGCCGACGGGCTCGGCGTCTCGGTGACCGTCACGGTCGGCGCCGGCGTCGGGCAGTCCGGGCTCGGCGGCGGGCTGGTGACCGGCGGCGAGGTGCTGGGGCTCGCGGGAGGCGACGGCGGTTCGGGGACCGGCGGCTTGACCGGGTCGATGTGGATGTCGGGGCGCCGGCGGTCGTGTTGCCCGTCGTCGCCGCTCTTGCGCTCGATCCAGGTGTTGTTGACGACGTTGACGATGATCAGGTTGTTGATGACGACCGTGGTGGGCCGCACCACGATGACGCGGTCACCCCGGTAGCCGGGCCAGGGCTTGCCCTTGTCGGTCCAGCTGCCCTGGTGGGCGTTGGGCGGCTTCAGGGGATTTCCGCAGGCGCAGCGGACCCGGGGCGCGCCGTGGTCGTCGACCAGGACCGCGGTGCCGGCCTGGAGCACCGACTGGAAGCTGGTGGCGGCGCCGGCGCGGAAGCCGTGGTTGGTGACGCGGGTGTCGGCGCGCAGCACCACGGGCGTCAGGCCGCGCAGGAACCCCGCGACCGAACCAGGGTCGACCCCGGCGGCGTCGGCGAAGGCCCGGTTCTTGGCCCGGTCGCCGCCGAGGAAGCGGATCTGCTTCTCGATGTCGCAGCTGGCGACCGACTGGGTGCCGCCGTACAGGCCCGGCGTGGAGCCGGAGACGGTACGCGTCGCGGAGAGCCCGGCCGTCGGGTTGCCGGTCTTGGCGCCGGGCGGCGGGGACGGGGTGGGGGTCGCCGTCGACTCGGCCGTGGACGGGGTGAACGGGTCCGGTCCCTGGGCCGCGATCGGCTGGAGGTTCAGGTCCTGCCGGCTGTCGGCGCCGTTGGCGCCGCCGCCGCATCCGGCGGCGAAGACGCCGACGGAGAGAACGGCGACGGCAGTGGCGATGGTGCGCGGGGTCGAGGGCACGTGGATCTCCCACCTGTACGCCCCGAGTTGACCCCTCATTGTGTGCGGCAGGCGCACCCTCCGCGCAAAGGGACTGGGCGAAACGGGTGAGCCACCCCGTCACGCGGTATGCGCGCTCCCGTCGCCTGCCGGGGCCGTCACAGCAGTTCGGGGCGGTGCCAGGGGGCGCCGAGCATGTGGTGGTCGAAGAAGTTGAGCAGCGCCGCGTACCAGAGCCGGGCGTGGCCCGGGCGGAGTATCCAGTGGCTCTCGTCGGGGAAGTACAGGAACTTCGCGGGGACACCGAGGCGCTGGAGGTCCTGGAAGAGGGCCATGCCCTGGCCGACGGGCACGCGGTAGTCCTTCGCGCCGTGCACCACGAGCATGGGTGTGCGGATGCGGTCGGCCGCGAGGGCGGGCGAGTCCGTCTCGTACCGTTCCGGCCTGGTCATCGGGTCCCCGAAGATCCGCCGGAAGTACACGGCGGCGTCCGAGTCGGACTGGAAGGACCGCAGGTCCCAGATCGAGGCGTGCGAGACGATCGCCTGGAAGCGGTCGGTGAGGGTGGCGATCCGGTTGGCCATGTAGCCGCCGTACGAGGCGCCCGCGAGGCCGGTGCGGCGCTCGTCGATGTCGGGGCGGGCCTCGGCGGTGTCGGTCATCGCCATCAGGTCCCGGTAGGGCCGGCCGCCCCACTGGCCCCAGCCCCGCTCGTGCATCAGCGGCCCGTAGCCGGGCGAGAGGGCGGGGTCGGGCAGCAGGACCGCGTAGCCGCGGGCCGCGAAGGGCCACGGGTTCCACCGCCAGGTCCAGGCGTTCCAGGAGGACTGGGGGCCGCCGTGCGGGAAGACGATCAGCGGCGCGGGCCGTTCCGCGCAGGCGCCTTCGGGGAGCACGAGCCAGGAGCGCAGCGGGAAGCCGTCGTCGCCCGTCGTGTGCACCTCGGTGAGGGTGCCCGGCAGCCGGCCCGCGCCGCCGGGCGCCTTGAGCACGACGGGTTCCTGGTCGGGCTCGGCGGCGTCGAGGCGGACCGGGGTGGGCGGCGCGTCGACGGCGCTGCGCAGCGCGTACAGCGTGCGGCCGTCGGGGGCCACACAGAGCGAGGTGTACGCGCCGGAGGCGGTGAGCCGGGTGACCGTGCCGTCGGGGTCGCGCCGGAACACCGGCGAGTGGCCCCGTTCGTCGGCGGTGAACCAGAGGGTCTCGTCGTCGGGGCGCGGCGAGACCACCACAGCGAGGGGCCAGTTCACGAAGTCCGCCAGAAGGTCGCTCTCGGCGCCGCCCGGCAGGTCGATACGGACCAGGGTGTAGGAGAACGACGTCTCGTACGTGGCGGTCAGCTCGCGGATGCACAGCAGGGCGGAGCCGTCGGCGGTGAACACCGGGGCGGCGTAATCGCATCCGTCCCGGTCGACGATGTGCAGCTCTTCACCGGTGGCGGTGTCGGCGACCACGACGACCGTACGGTTCTCGTCGGGCACCCGGCCGTGCACGAAGCGGGTGTAGGCGACCCGTGTGCCGTCGGGCGAGAGCGCCGTCTGCGCGTCACTCACGAAGCCCTGGCCGCCGGTGTCGATCGCGGAGCCGTCCGCCGCGTCGAGGACCGGGCCGCCACCGCCGGCGCCTCGCACGAAGGTGTGCGGCTCGTCGGGGCCGAGGTCGGAGTCCCAGAACCGGGTGATCCCGGACTCGTAGAGGATTGCGGTGACTTTGGCCTCGGCGCGGTCCTTGCGCAGCTTGCCGTGGGCCTCGGCGTCGGCCGCGCCGGGCAGCAGCCCGGCGGTGTAGACGAGGACGCCGGTGTCCCTGGCGAGTCCGAATCCGGCGACGCCTCCGGGGTGACGGACCGCCAGCCGCGCCTCGCCGCGCTCGGGCAACGCCCATACGCCGGAGCCCTCGTCGTCGCCCTTTGCCGCACCGGGGTCGTTGTCCTCGCGCCCGGAGAGGAAGTACAGGGTGCCGTCCGCGGAGAAGGCGGGCGCGGATTCGCCCGCGCGGGAGCGGGTCAGGCGGGTGGGTTCGCGCAGCGCGGCGGGGTCGATGTCCCACAGGCCCGACACGAAGCCGTTGCCTTCGGCGTTGGGGCTCTGCACGGCGGCCACCAGGCGCTGCCCGTCGGGCGAGAGGGCGAGGCGGTTGACGCGCGGCGTCGCGAGAAAGGCGGACAGGTCGTGGAAGGCGGTGGGCTCGCCTGCTGTGTCGGGCATGCGCGTCATCCTGCCCGCGGCGCACCCGGCCATCAAGGATGCCGCGAACCACCACATGCTGACGGCTCGTCATATGCCGTACCGGACGAGGACGTTCCGCCTGCCAGGAGACGAGGCACCCAACGACTCGTGCCCCCTGCGGAGAGGGGGCACGGGACCGGTGGAACGCGCGGGTCAGTCGATGCCGGGCAGGATGTGCGGTTCGGCGAGGTCCTCTTCGTAACCCGCCAGGCGGATCGGGGCCGACCTGGCCCAGACCTCGATGTTACGGAGCTTCTCGGGCCGGCCGGCGCACTCGCCGACGCGTTCCGGTGTCCGGCGTTCTCGCTCTGTCGTCTCTGGTGTCACCGCGCACTCCTCTGTGTCGCGTAACCCTGGGCGTCCCGGTTGCGTCGTCCCGCGACCCGGTGTCCGTCCACCCGAGGGCGGGGGCAAGGGCAGTTCTGACGCGGTGGCGCCGGCACTCTGTCCGCATCACGGCCACAGGTTGCGGGACGGATCCGGAACGGGCCTGGAGGGTTGGTGGACCCGCCGTGGCTACCGTGCGCACCAGAGTAACCAAATGAGCGCGGTCGCGCTCGATAGGGCCACTTCCTTTGCGTCAACTTTTCTTCGCCGGGCGTTCAGCCCGGCGTTCACCCCGCCATGATCTGCTGATCCGGTCGGCTGCCGCGCGCGGGGAGGAGAACACATGGAGCTGTCGAGCAGGCCCGGTGCACAGCGGTCGGTGGGCTCGGTCGAGGAGCTGATGGAGCTCCTCCACTCCTGCCGCGGCGCCTGGGACACCCCCGACCGCAGCGGCGATCCGGTCGACCTGCACGACCACGCGCTCCAGACCGCCCATCTGCTGCGGCGCTCCCACCCGGCCGACAAGGAACTGCAGGTCGCGGGGCTCGTGCACGATCTCGGCCATGTGCTCCGTCCGGGTGATGACGCCGGCCACGCCGACACCGCGGCGCGCGCGGTACGTCCACTGCTCGGGGAGCGGGTGGCCCGGCTGGTGCAGCTGCACGTCGCCGCGAAGCGCTATCTGTCGGCGGTCGAGCCGGACCGTACGCTGTCGCCGCAGAGTGCCCGCACACTGCAGGCACAGGGCGGGGTGATGGGGCCCGATGAGGTGGCCGCCTTCACCCGGGACCCTCAGGCCGAGGACGCGGTGGTCCTGCGACAGGCGGACGACGCGGGGAAGGTCGTCGGCCTCGACGCGGGTGTCATGGACGACTGGCGTCCGGTTCTGGAGCTCGTCGCGGACCGGGCGTGCCGGCCTTCGGGCCACGGCTGGTGACGGGGGCCGCAGGGGCCGGACTCTGATGGGTGAGGGGGCGTCACGCATGCGTGACGTCCCCTCACCCATCCCCATGGCCCGGAAGGCCCCTGCCTACCAGTTGGCGGGACGGTAGTCCTTGAGGAAGACGCTGTGCTGGTCCTCGCCGAGCTCCCCGCGGACGATCGGGTCGTAGACGCGGGCCGCGCCGTCGACCAGGTCGAGGGGGGCGTGGAAGCCCTCCTCGGCGAGGCGGAGCTTGTCGTGGTGCGGGCGCTCGTCGGTGATCCAGCCGGTGTCGACCGAGGTCATGAGGATCTTGTCGGTCTCGAACATCTCCTGGCCGCTGGTGCGCGTGACCATGTTCATGGCGGCCTTGGCGGCGTTGGTGTTGGGGTGCCCCGCGCCCTTGTAGCCGCGGCTGAACACGCCTTCCATCGCCGATACGTTCACCACGTAGGCGCGGCCGTTCGGCGCCTTGCGGGCGGCGTCGGCCATCGCCGGGCGGAGCATGCTGATCAGGATGAACGGCGCCGTGTAGTTGCACAGCTGGGTTTCCAGGAGCTCGACCGGTGAGATCTGGTCGATGGACTGCACCCAGGTGTTGGTGTCGACGACGTCCGGCAGGAGACCGCCCGCGTCGAGGGCGGTGCCGTCCTGGTACCGGGCGATGCTGGCATTGCCCGCGACGAGGGCGAGGTCGGCGACCCGCTGGGCGTCGAGCCCGGAGGTGCCCACGGGAAGCGCGGTCAGCCCGTCGACGGCACCGGAGTTGAAGGCCCCGATGACGTGGTGGGCGGGCAGCTCACCGGCGGGCAGCGCGGCGCTCTCGCCGTCGACCAGCGCCGCGTAGGCGGAGGGCAGCCGGCGCACGGTCTGGGTGGCGTTGTTGATCAGGATGTCCAGCGGGCCCTGCTGCGCGGTCTGCTCGGCGAGGGCGACGGCCTGCGCCGGGTCACGCAGGTCGATGCCGACGACTTCGAGGCGGTGCATCCACTCCGCGGAGTCCTCCATCGCCTTGAAGCGGCGGATCGCGTCCTTGGGGAAGCGCGTGGTGATGGTGGTGTGCGCGCCGTCGCGCAGCAGCCGCAGCGCGATGTACATGCCGATCTTCGCCCGGCCTCCGGTGAGCAGGGCGCGCTTGCCGGAGAGGTCGGTGCGGGCGTCGCGGCGGGCGCGGTTCAGGGCGGCGCACGGCTGGCAGAGCTGGTGGTAGAACGCGTCGACCTCGACGTACCGGCCCTTGCAGATGTAGCAGGAGCGGGGGCGCTGGAGTATGCCCGCGATCTCGCCGGTGACCGACGAGCTGGGCAGCAGGCCCTCGGTCTCGTCGTCGATGCGCTCGGCGGAGCCGGTGGCGGTCGCCTCGGTGACGGCCCGGTCGTGGGCGGTCTTGGCGGCCCGGCGCTCCTGGCGGCGGCGCTGCTTCACGGTGCGGTAGATGCCGGCGGTGGCTCGGCGCACGGCGATGGCGTCGGGGTGGTCGACGTCGATCATGTCGAGTTCGGCGAGCACGCTCAGGCAGAGCGCGAGCCGCTCGGGGTCGATACCGGGACCGAAGTCCTGGTCGACGCCCTCACCGGGCTGCTCGTCGACACCGGGACCGTGCTCCTGGTCCTGGAAGTCCTCTGTCACCGTCATGGCCGCCGCGTTCCTCGATCAGTTCGTGGATACCCACGCGAATATCCCCGTGGATGTCCAGCAGTCGTGCATATCAAGTTCCCAAAAGCGCCATGGTACGGAGCGATGCCCCTCCACACCAAACCGCTCGCCCCGGCACGAGCGGGGGCGAGCGGGGTGGTGGGGGTTGGCAGGTCGGGGCGGGTGGCCCGGGCGCCCGGGATGGCAAGGGCGGCCTGGTCGGTGCGGGCAGGGGCGGCCGGGGTGGTGGGGGCGGCCGCCCCGGTGACCTACGCGGTCTCGGGCGCGATGGCGGCCAGGACCGCCGCACGCAGCCGGGACCGGTCCGCGCCGAGAGCCGCGAGCACCTGCCCCGCGGTGCCGCCCTCCGTTCCGGCGAGCCCGAGCAGGAGGTGCTCGGTGCCGATGAAGTCATGGCCCAGGGCGATCGCCTCGTCCTGCGACGCCACGATCGCTTCCTTGGCACGCTCGGTGAAAAACTCGAACACCTCAGTCCTCCTTGCCGGTGGCTTTGCGCCTGCTCGCATGCTTCTCGTGCACCGACTGCCTGCTGACCTTCAGCGACGTGGCGATGGTCTGCCAGGACCAGCCCTGCTCGCGGGCGTTGTCGACGTGGACGCGCTCCAGTTCCTCCAGGAGGCGACGCAGGGCGACCACCGCCGCGAGTCCGACGGCCGGGTCCTTGTTGGTCACCTGTCCGGCCAGCGAGGCCGGTGTGTCCTCAGCTTCCATGAGTGTCAGGTTGCCCTGACGACGTACGGGTGTCAAGAAACCCTGACAAACATGGCAGGACGTGCCACCCCGGCACGACCTCGTCGTGGCCGGATCCGCCCCCGTGGACAGGCGCGTTACGTCAGGGCCTCACCGTCCCGCCGACACTCACGGAAGGTGATCTTCCGAACCTCTTGACGCCCTTTTTGAGCTGCGCTTCTACTGAAAGTCCGATATCTGGGACGACCTTGGTCGCATGTCCCTACTCCTCCTGGAGTACGGCGCATTCGGTGCTCAGGGACGACGACACGGGGTCCACAACGAGACATCGTGGGAGCCATGAGCGCCCTTGTCCTGGCCGTGCTGCTGTCCCTGGTCTCCGCCGTCGCGTACGCGGCGGCGGCGATCGTTCAGGAGCGCGTCGCCGCCTCCGCCCCGAGCAGCGCGTACGCCCCCGTGCGCCGTCCCGCGTGGTGGGGCTCGGTCGCTCTCAACGGGCTCGGTGCGACGTTGCACGTCGCCGCGCTGGCCTTCGGCCCGCTGACGCTGGTGCAGCCCATGGGCGCGCTCACCATCGTGTTCGCGCTGCCGATGTCGGCGGTGTTCGTGCGGCGCCGGGCGGGGGCCGCCGCATGGCGCGGGGCGGTCATGGCCACGGTCGGCCTCGCCGGTCTGCTCGTCCTCACGCACGGCGCGGACGCCGACGTACTGGCCCCGGCATCGCGCCTCGTGCTGGTCGCGGCCGGGTTCGGCGGAGTCGCGGCGCTGTTCCTCGCCTCAAGGGCGCTGCACCGGGCGGCCACCCGCAGCGTCCTGCTCGCGACGGCGGCGGGTGCCTCGTTCGGCCTCGCCTCGGTGTTCACCAAGTCCGTCGCCGAGGACTGGCACGCGGGGCTGCCCCTGCACGAGGTGCCCGTCCTGTGCGCGATAGCCGGCTTCGCCTGCGCGGGGCTGCTGCTCTCGCAGGCCGCCTACCGCGGTGCCGGCCTCGCGGCGCCGCTGGCGACGGTCACCGTCGTCAACCCGGTGGTCGCCGCGGCCATCGGCCTGACCCTGTTCGGCGAGTCCTTCCGGTACGGGGTCGCCGGCACGGCGGTCGCCCTCGGATTCGGTGCCGTGGCGGCGGGCGGCCTCGTCCTGCTCACCACGGAACGGCTCGCCGCCACCCGGCACGACAAACCCGACATGACATCCGGCGCACCCACGCGGCCCGACGGCTTCGACCACCGCGAGGACGCCCCGGGCCACCGGCGTCACGAGGCCGACCCCGCGGGCCGGCACGACGATCCGCCCGGCCGGCACGACGGCCCGCCGGGTCACTACGACGATCCAGCGGGCCGGCACGACGATCCGCCGGATCACCCCGACCGTCCGGCGGGTCGGCATGACAGTCCGCCGGATCACCCCGACCGTCCGGCGGCCCGGCATGACAGTCCGCCGGATCACCACGAGGACGCACCGGATCACCGCGGGGACACTCCGGATCAGACGGCGACGCCACCCGCCCTCAGATAGGCCAGCGGGTCGACGTCGGAGCCGTAACCGGGGCCGGTCCTGATCTCGAAGTGGAGGTGCGGCCCGGTCGCGTTGCCCGTGGCACCCGAACGCCCGATCCGCTGGCCGGTGTTGACCTTCTGGCCCGCCTTCACCGTGAGCGCGGAGAGGTGCGCGTACTGGCTGTACCGGCCGTCGGCGTGGTGGATCACCACCTCGTATCCGTACGCGCCGCCCCAGCCGGCCTCGACGACCGTGCCGGAGGTGACCGCCTTGACCGAGGTGCCGGTGGAGACGGGGAAGTCCACGCCGGTGTGATAGCCGCTCGCCCAGGACGAACCGGCCTTGTGGTACGGGGTGCTGGGGTGCGCGTCGACGGGCGCGGTGAACCCGGCGGACTTGGCGGGCGTCTTCGCCACGGGCTTGGCCGCCGGCGCCTTCGCAGGTGCCTTCACCGGCGCCTTAGCCACCGGCTTGGCGGCGGGCTTGGGCACGCCCTTCGGCGGGGCCGTCGGCTTCGCGGGAGCGCCGCCGGGCAGCGTCAGGTGTTGTCCCGGCCGGATGAGGTCCGGGTCGGCGCCGACGACCGTACGGTTTTCGGCGTACAGATGCGGCCAGCCGCCCTGGACGCGCTCGCGCTCGGCGATCAGGGAGAGCGAGTCGCCGTGCATCACGGTGTACGCATCGCGCACGCCCGGCACGTGGGTCGGGCTCGCCTGTTCGGCCTTCTTCGCGGCGGACGCCTTGGTGGCCTGCGGCTTCGCGGTGGACGGCTGCGCGGCACGCGGCTTGGCCGCCGGGGCTGCGGCCGGCTTGATCTCGGTGCGGTGCTGGGTCGTCGTGGTCAGTTGCGGGGCCGAGCCGCCCCGGGTGAGACCCGCCTCCCCCGAACAGACCGGCCAGGCTCCGGGGCCCTGTCCCTTGAGCACCTTCTCGGCGATCGCGATCTGCTGGTCGCGGGTGGCCAGGTCCGCGCGCGCCGCGTACTGGTGACCCCCGTACGCCGCCCAGGTGGACTGGGTGAACTGGAGCCCGCCGTAGAAGCCGTTGCCCGTGTTGATGTGCCAGTTGCTCGACGACTCGCAGGCCGCGACCTTGTTCCACACGTCCACGGAAGCGGCGTCCGCGGTGCCGGCCGCGATCAGCGGAAGGGCGATTCCCACCCCGCCCGCCGTGACCGTCAGGGACGCCTGGTTGATCCGGCTCGGCTGATACCGGCGGTGCCGGCCGCGTAAGGCCATGAGTCCCCCTCGAAGGCATCAAGAGCCGCCAAAGTAGGGGCTGCGAACTGGCCATGACAAGGGGTCGGACAAACGGAGGGAGGCGTTCAGGGAGAGCGGGACTTTCGGCCCCCGTGTCGGGCACCCGGTCCATCCCGTCTGACGTGGTGCGTTACGTAGGGTGGGCCGCAACCGCGCGTCGTGACGGTTGCTCGTGGCGCCGCGAACCCCGAGGATCCAGGAGCACACGCATGAGTGGAACAGCCCAGATCGGCGTCACCGGACTCGCGGTCATGGGCCGCAACCTCGCCCGTAACTTCGCGCGCAACGGTTTCACGGTCGCCGTGCACAACCGGACGGCGGCCAAGACCCGCGCGCTGGTCGAGGAGTTCGGTTCCGAGGGCAGCTTCGTCGCGGCCGAGTCGCCCGAGGACTTCGTGGCCGCCCTCGAACGGCCGCGCCGTCTCGTCATCATGGTCAAGGCGGGCGACCCGACGGACGCGGTCATCAAGGAGTTCGCGCCGCTCCTCGAAGAGGGCGACGTCATCATCGACGGCGGCAACGCCCACTTCGAGGACACCCGTCGGCGCGAGCGCGAACTGCGCGAGCGCGGCATCCACTTCGTGGGCGTCGGCATCTCGGGCGGCGAGGAGGGCGCGCTGAACGGGCCGAGCATCATGCCCGGCGGCTCTGCCGAGTCCTACGAGTCCCTCGGCCCGCTCCTGGAGCGGATCGCGGCGAAGGCCCCCGACGGCTCGCCGTGCGTCACACACGTGGGACCGGACGGCGCGGGCCACTTCGTGAAAATGGTGCACAACGGCATCGAGTACGCCGACATGCAGCTCATCGCGGAGGCGTACCACCTGCTGCGTACGGTCGCTGGCTACTCCCCCGAGAAGATCGCCGAGACGTTCCGCGGCTGGAACACCGGCCGACTCGACTCGTATCTGATCGAGATCACGGCCGAGGTGCTCGCCCATGTCGACGCCGCGACCGGCAAGCCGTTCATCGACGTGGTCGAGGACCAGGCGGAGCAGAAGGGCACCGGCCGCTGGACGGTGCAGATCGCGCTCGACCTCGGGGTCCCGGTGTCAGGCATCGCCGAGGCCGTATTCGCCCGCTCGCTCTCGGGCCACGCCGAACTGCGCGAGGCGGCGCGGGAGTTGAGCGGGCCCACGGTGACCCCGCTGGACGAGAAGGAGGCGGCGGCCTTCGCCGATCAGGTCGAGCAGGCGCTGTACGCGTCGAAGATCGTGTCGTACACGCAGGGCTTCCACCAGGTCCAGGCGGGCAGCCAGAACTACGACTGGGAGGTCGACCCCGGCACGGTGGCGGCGATCTGGCGCGCGGGCTGCATCATCAGGGCCGCGTTCCTCGACCGCATCCGGGCCGCCTACGACGCCGAGCCCGAGCTGCCGAGCCTGCTCTCGGACAAGCACTTCGCCGACGAGATCGGGGCGGCGCAGGACGACTGGCGCGCGGTGATCGTGGCGGCGACCCGCCAGGGCGTACCGGTGCCGGGCTTCTCGGCGGCGCTCGCCTACTACGACGCCTTGCGCGCCGAACGCCTCCCGGCTGCCCTCACCCAGGGCCAGCGCGACTTCTTCGGCGCGCACACGTACCGCCGCACCGGCCGCGAGGGCTCGTTCCACACGATGTGGGGCGGGGACCGGTCGGAGGTGGCCGCGGGCTGACGCCGTCCTCGCCGGGGCGCCGGGCTGGGGGCGGACCCGGCCTGGCGCCGAGACCGGGTTCGCTCGCCCTGCCGGGGCTGGGGGCCGGCGAGGCCGCTCGGCCGCACGGCCCCGGCTGCCGGACCGGTGCGAGGGCGCTCAGACCGCCGGCCCCGGCCCCGGCTCTGGCACTGGCACTGGTCTGGTTCTGGCTCAGTCGCAGCCGCAACCCCGGCTGCCGGACCCGGATGGCATCGCTCGCCCGTCCGGCTCCGGCTGCCGGACCGGTACGGGAACGCTCAGCCGGCCGGTTCCGGCTGGGGCGGGCCCGGTACGGGGTCGGGGCCGGGGGGCTGCGGGACGGGGTCCGGGACATCCGGGTCCGGGCCCGGCTGCGGCGGCCTGGGGTCGGGGCCCGGGCTCGGTGGCTGGGGATCGGGGCCGGGGCCGGGCCTCGGCGGGACCGGGTCGGGGCCGGGTCCCGGGCCAGGGTTGGGGATCGGTCCCGGTTCGGGGTCGGGCAGGGGTGTGGGCCACGGCGGGGTCGGTTCCGGATGCGGCACGGTCATGGTCGGCCTCCTCAAGGTTCGAGTTCAGCTTCACCCGCCCGCCTGCCCTGCGCCCGCCGGTTCAACCCGTCCGAGTCAGCCGACCCGCCGAGTCAGCCGACCCACCGAGTCAGTCGACCCACCGAGGCAGCCGCCGCCCGCAGCCCGAGCCGGGGACTGGCCAGGACGGGAACGCCGATCGCGGCCCGAGCGGCGGCGGGGGCCATCGAGGCCTGCGCGAGGACGACGACGTCGACGTGGCGCAGCGCGTCCACCGTGCGGACGATCGCCGCGGCGTACGCATCCATGTCGCCCGACTCGAAGTGCGCCCAGGCGTCGTCGGCAAGAACCATGCGCAGGTCGAGCGACCGGACGCCGACCACCTCACGGGCGCAGGCCTCCTCACCGGCGCGGGCCCCTTCACAGGCGCGGGCCTCCTCGCGAGCGCGGGCGCCTGCGATTGCGCGAGCCCCTTCACGGGCGCGAGCATCCTCGCGAGCGCAGGCATCCTCACGAGCGCGGGCCTCCTCGCGGATCAGCGCGGCGGTCGGCTCCAGGGTGGATGCGAGGGCCGCCACCACGACGATCCGAGGGCCGGCCGCCACCGCGGCCGCGGCCATCGGCCGGTCGACCCGGAGCACCGGTACGCCGAGCGAGGCCGCCTCCGCCTCGGCGACGGCGCCGATCGTGGAGCATGTACACAGGACCGCGCCCGCACCTCGGGCCACCGCGTCGGCCAGGACCGTACGCACGCCGCCGGCGACCGCGTCCGGCCCCGACTCCCGCGCCCTGTCCAGCAGTTGGGCGTGTACGAGGTGGCGCAGCTGGATGCCGGGTGCCTCGTCGTCGCGCAGGGCGTCGAAGACCGGAACGTGGACCGGCGAGGTGTGCAGGAGCGCGAGCGTCGTCACCAGCGCTCCGGTTCCGCCGCGAGCCGGGCCCGGGCCGCCTCGATCAGTGGGGCGGGTGCGGCCGGCGCCTCGTCGGGGTGGCGCGAGGCCCAGGTCGCGGCGTACGGACACAGCGGAACGACCGGGGCGCCTTCACGGGCCGCCATGGCGTAGAACTCCCGCACCAGGGCGCTCGCGATGCCCTTGCCCTCATGCGCGGGCTCCACCACGGTGTGCACCACGACCAGCACACCGGGCCGCGCGTCGAGCGTGAAGTAGTCGATGTGCCCGACCACTTCACCGTCCTCGGACGCGGTGAGCACTCCTCGCGCACGGTCGTCCCGCATCTGCGCCAAGGCGCGACTCCTCTCCAAGAAAGCGGCGCCGGCCGGGCCGCCCCCACCCCGTCAGCACTGCGGGGTGCCCTGCGGATGGGGAATCAGCGCGTGCGGGCTGCGCTCCTGGTCGCTGCCGGGTACGGGCGCGGAGGCGTCGGCGCCGATCTCCACGATCCGGTTGTCGGCGTCCACATGCACCACGCTCGGCTTGAACGCCCGTGCCTCGACGTCGTCGATCTGGGCGTAACTGATGAGGATCACCAGATCCCCGGGGTGCACGAGGTGGGCGGCGGCCCCGTTGATCCCGATGACACCGGAGCCGCGCTCGCCCTCGATGACGTACGTCTCCAGGCGGCTGCCGTTGTCGATGTCGACGATGTGGACCAGCTCGCCGGGCAGCAGGTCCGCCGCCTCCATGAGCTCGGCATCCACGGTCACCGAGCCCACGTAATGCAGGTCGGCCTGGGTCACGGTGGCCCGGTGGATCTTGGACTTGAACATGGTGCGCAGCATTTTGAACTCCTAGAAGACGGCTCCCTGCCAGCTTTCTGCAGGTCAAGGGCGGTTTTCACTTTACACCGACACGCGTCGGATCGAAGATTAAAAGGAACATCGATTCCCGCTGGCGAGAAGGCTCCTTGCCTGCACGTCCGTGCGAGCCAGGCTGTTGTGGCGCCGCCGAACAAGGTCGAATCGGACAGCCACGTCGGCATGTTCGGGGACCGATGCTGACCAGATGCTGACTTACCTGACGACACATCAGGCGTGTCAGGTGTGCAGGACGACTCACTGCGCGGACCGCGGCGCCGAAGGCAGAAACTTGATCGCCATGATTGCGGACCTCGTGAACCTGGGGGTCCCACTGAGGTAGTCCGGGACTTGGACGAGGCACGCCTGCTCAGGAACTGGAGCCTGCAAAAAGGGCTCGACTTCTCTCACGCCGAAGTCGCCGACGTCGCCCCTCTGATCAAAAAGGCCGCGTTCCTTCGCTATGTCCAGCCAGAACAGCGAGCAGCGTTGCGTGCAGCCCGTCGGGCGCGGGCGCGACGGACACCGGACGACAGCACCCTGGGATCACGCGCCTGGTATGCAGGCCCACGCCAAAAGCGACTGCGGGCTCGAACCGCAAGAGCCGAGCCCGCAGGGCACACTGATGCCATGCTCGAGATGAGCCCCGGGCAGGCACGCAAGTTTTGGAAGGCGTTGGTGGACAACGCCTCCGCGTTGATTGCCGACGCCCACACCCTGCTGGCCGCCGGCTCACACGGGCGGGCACGATCTCTCACCGTCCTGGCACAGGAAGAGCTCGGGAAAGCACTCTGGGTCTACGACGTCTTCCAGGGCGCCTGGAGTCAGGGGGATGAGGCGCCACGCAGGGTGGATGCGCTGGCCACGCACGGCCGCAGCCACACGAAGAAGTACCTCGAGGCTGTCGTCTTCGGCGATGAGCTCGCGGTATTCTGGGGTGGCTACAACCGCGTGCGCGCGATGGGATCCGACGTGTCGTGGAAGGAGGCCCATCAGCAGCGGCAGGTGGAAGCCGAGACCGCGGCGCGCGAGGCCAACCTCGCCAAGCAGCGGGGCTTCTACGTTGACCGCGATGACGACGAAGCCATCCTGTCTCCGTCGGCCATTCCGGCCGGGACGACGGCAGACGACCTGCAGGCTGCGGCCCAGGTGAGCGAGATGCTACTCATCCAGGATCACAGCCGTATAAAGTTCGACGCCGTGACTCCTTACGACAGCACCCACCAGCAGCAGTTCCGTCTGCTGCCGGTCTCCCATCCAGAAGACTGGGCCGCCGCCTCCGGAGCACTCGATCGGGAGGCGGAGCACGATGACTGCCAGTAGGACTCAACGGGTTCAGGGCGTCAGAGGTGACTCAACGGGACGCTCCGCCTGCCGAAGGTCCCCGAACGTCGCGCCGCCGACCTGCAGCCGTTCCTGCATGGCGGACGACGTGGCGGAGAGCTGGCTCTGGCTGCCCGACGCAGGTGGGCACGTCGTCTGGCATCAGCCGGCCTAAGCTCCACCGGCACCGCTGCAGGGGGCATCGGTACACGACATCCAGATCAGCAACACCGGCCAGCATTACGCTGCGGCCCGCGCCCCCATACACCCCCGACGGATCGCCTGCGCGTCGAACCGCTGCGTGCAAGGCGTCTAGAAGAGCGGTGAGCGAAGCGTCATCCGCGACCGGACTGCCCATTGCGGCTTCGACAGCATTCAAGGCGTCGGCGTCCTCGTCGAGCAGCGCGGCAAGTTCATCCCGATGCCCACATACGTACGACAGCGCCCTAGCGATCCTCAGGCCGACTACTTCCGCCTGGCTCGTCATGCCGAACTCCGCCCCCTGTGCCTCGGTGATCCACTAGGCGGCCATTCTCGCTCCAGATGTGCAGGTGCACGCCCGGTTTCGGCAAACTGCCTCAGGCAGGGGCGGAAGGCATCGAAGTCCCGGAAAGGGCGGTTCAGCCGATCTGCACCGCACGAGCAATGCGTGGGCGGACACCTTGGAGCAGATCTTCTCCCAAAACCCCCGCAAGACCACTCCGAACCGATCGACACCAACCTTTTGACCTGCGTAAACGTCAAGCCAGCAGGAACCGGACCTGCGTGCCCTTCTTCGGGCCGACGAGGCCGTGGGTTCAAATCCCGCCGCCCCGACTCGGCTCCCAAACCCTTCGGCGATCTACCGCAACGAACTGACCCGGGGAGCGACCCACACGTAGGCTCGGGACGGCCGGCGTGAGAGCGCCTGGCTGACGCATCGGGGCAGGGGGACAACGTGGATCATCTCTTCACCGTTGACGGGGGCTCGGCCACGCCGGTCCCACCGACCACGCTGGCAGCGGAAGGCCTCCTCGAACGGCAGCACCTTCAGGAGTGGCTGATCGCGCACCCTCAGATCCTCGGCGACTCGGTGCTTGTGATCACCTCCGAGTTCGATCGGTGGGCCGACACGGACGGGGTGCCGGCGCGCGACCGCTTGGATGTCCTGGGCCTGGATGCCACCGGGCGCCTCGTGGTGGTCGAGCTGAAGCGGGGTACCGCCGACCGCGACATCCACCTCCAGGCGATCACCTACGCCGCCCTGGTGTCCCGGTTCGACCTCGACACGCTGGCCCAGGCACACCGCGAGTTCCGCAAGAGTCGGGGCGAGATCCTCGAACTCGACACGTGCCGTCAGCGCCTCCTGGACCACGTGGACGGGGACTGGAGCCCTGAACTGCTCCAGCGCCCCAGGCAGGTGATCATCGCTGCCGACTTCCCCAAGCAGGTCACCCACACCGTGGTGTGGCTGTCGGAGATGAACCTCGATATCGACCTCATCCAGGTGGGGCTGTGGAAGGTGAAGGACCAGCTCGTCGCCGGCTTCACCAAGTTCTACCCCACCCCGGAGGTGGAGGAGTTCACTCTCGCTCCGGCCAGGATCGAGGCCAAGGCCGCGGCCCAGAAGCTGGAGGAACGTTCGCGGGCCCAGAACGCCGTGCACGTCATAGTCGGCGCCGGGCTGATCCCGGATGGGGCCCTGCTCCGGCTGACGCCGAGGCACGGAGTAACCGAAGGCATCCGCGAAGACATCCTGGCCTGGGCCGATGAGGACAGCAGCCGAGCAAGTGTCACGTGGAACAACAACACCGCCAAGCCGCTGACGTGGAAGAGCGACGGCAAGCCGTACACCCCGACCGGACTGGCCAACCACATCTTCACCAGCGTGACCGGCCGCAAAGCCGACGGCATACAGGGCACCACCTGGTGGGACATCGACACCGCCCACGTCCCGGACGCAGTCGACCCCGACGAGTGGGGAGCACTGGCCGGCACCCACCTCGCGAGCCTGGCCAAGCAGCTCAACGGCACCAGAAAGGACTGGACAGGCCTGCACACCCTCCTGAACGCCGTCCCCGCCGGACGGTGGACGACCTACGGGGACTTGGCGGCCGTGATCAGCCGCCACGCCGTCCCGGTCGGCACCCACTTGGCAACCTGCGGCCAGTGCCCCAATGCCTGGCGGGTCCTCAATGCGGCGGGCCGCGTCAGCCCCGGCTTCCGCTGGACCGACCCCACCCGCACAGACTCACCCGCCGACGTCCTGACGACCGAGGGCGTCCGTTTCGATGCGGGGGCAGCGGATCCGACTGCTCGCCTGTCCGTGGACGCCCTGAAGACCCTGGCGACTGACCCCGAACTGCCGTAGAAGCCGGCCGGGAACCAGCCCCGGAAAGCCCACCGCACAGCTTGTGCCCACCGGATCGCTGACGGTACGACGATCACATGCACCGTTGGACACCGCTCAACGATCGCCAACTCGCCCTCCTCACACGCATCGGGGAGGGAAGCGACCCGGTCACGTCAGATTCCCCGGGGCTCGCCCTTACTGCGCGTGCCCTGAAGGAACGGGGCCTCATCACCATGCCGAAGGAGGGCGGACGGTGGCAGGCGGAGGTCTCCGATGCCGGGCGCTTCTACCTCCAGCACGGCCACCACCCGGACCGTCCTGAACCCGCGCCTCGAAGATCCCGCACGACAGCGGCCGCCACCGCGGTGACCCAGGAGTCTGAGCCTCCCGAGCCCAAGAACCCAGCCGAACCGAAAACTCGTGTTCAGCGTGCGCCCAAGGTTTCACAGCCCTCCCCCGCCGATATCGGGGCGGCCTTGATCGCGGAAGTGCAGCAGGCTGGGCGTTTCCTGCGCATCCCGGATCCGGGTGAGGCGGAACGGGCCCAGTACCGGCGGGCCTTCGATGTGGCGAGGCAGTGTCCCCCTGCCGGGTACCACCTGAAGTACACCGGGCGGGCCAAGGGGGACATCTGCTTCGGGCTGCTGCGGGTGAGCGGCGAGGACGACACGGAGTGGAACCGCATCAGGCTGGCACGCAGCAGAACTCTGACCGACATCGACGATGTGATCGCGGCGGTCGAGAAGGACCACAGTGCCTTCGAGGTCTCGGAGGAGGTGCTCCCCCGCGTTCTGTCTCTGATCCGGCTGTTCGCCGAGCGCGCCTTCGCTCTCCATGGCGAGATCGCGGTGTCCAGGAAGCGCAAGCAGCCGCGACCGCTGCTCACCGTCCATGGCATCACCTACGAGATCAGCTTCCGTGAGCGGCAGAGGCAGGTCCGTTACGTGCCCAAGCAGCCGGGCCGGCGCACGTACGACTGGCAGCGGGTGACGCCGGCGCACCGGTTCGAGCCCTCCGGAGAGCTCGAGTTGCGCCTCGGCATCAACACGGAGTGGGCCGACACCGAGGGGAAGCGGCTGGAAGACCAGATCGACGTGGTCTTCAAGGTGCTGAAGGCACGTGCGCATGAGCAGGAGCGGGCCAGGCTGAAGTACGAGGCGGAACAGCCCCGCCTGAGGGAGGAACGCGAGGCGGAGCAGCGTCGGCTGCAGGAGGAGCGGGCGCGGCAGGAAGCCGAGCGCCAACAGCTGGAAGCGGAGAAGCAGCAGCGGCGTCAGGAGAAGTGGGAGGCCGCGGTCAGCGTGGCTTCGATCAAGGCGATGGACGCGGCTCGGGCCGAGCAGTTCGGGACGGCTCTGAACCAGTGGCGAGCCGCCGGTGAGATCCGGGCCTTCTGCGACGCACTGGACGACGCCGCTGACCAGGCAGAGGACCCTGTCGAGGCAGAGAGCCTTCGGGAGTGGTCGGCCTGGGGACGGTCAGAGGCAGACCGGCTCGATCCCGTCCTGGGCCGCAGAGGGCTCCGCGGCCGGAACTTCCACGCGGAGCCGACCGGTGACCAGCTTCGTCCGTTCCTCGACGGCTGGCACCCGCATCGTCCCGAGAAGGAGAAGCCACCGGCGAAGCCCGCCCCGGCCCAGCCCGAGACGCGTCCGGAGCCGGAGCGCTCGCGGGCGTTCAGCGACGAACGTCTGGACCAAGGCTGGAGATATGGACGCCCAGGTCGCGCTCAATGGTGGAGGCGATGACGCCGTGGCCCCGGTCGCGGAGCGCCTTCACGGCACGCTCGACCAGTTCCCCGAGTCGTAGCACCTCCGACCTCAGGGCCACCAGCTCGTCGTGGCGCTCTGCCTTTTCCTGCCCGCACCACTCGCGCACCGTGTGCAGGGCTTCCTTCTCTGCGTCCAGCATCCGGTCGTCCCGTCGCTGGTAGCCGTACCAAGAAGATCGATCACGTTCCTCTTCCATGGCTCGTATCCGCTGGTCGACCTCCGGCAGGATCTCCTCGGCCAGCAGCTGGGCGACCTGGCGTGCGATCCGCTCGGTGATCGGCCAGCCCACCAAGGAGCAGCCTCTGCGGTCCTCGTGGAGCATCGGGTCGTCGCGCAGCAGGGCAGCGTCCATGCCGACGAGTGGCGCGGTCTCCTCGAGGCACCCGAGCTCCAGGACGCCCGCGTCGGCCACCGCCTTACGCAGACGAAGCCGGCCCTTGGGCCGGACGAAGCCCAGGATCATCCTGGCCGCCTCAAATTCGGCACTTCCCCTCACTGCCCTCGATGCCTCGGCCAGGGCCAGCTCCGCCGCGTCGTCCACCCGGAAGGAGTCCACGTCAACCCAGAGGACGAGCAGACAGCTGGGGCTCACCCATTCCTGGAGGCCGGCCGCGTCGCCATCCAAGAAACGCACATGGACGCTCCCGGATCTGCCGGCGCCACCCACTCGGACGATCTCCACCCGGCGCAGTGCACCACCCAGTTCCTTCGGCCTTGCCCGATAGGCCCAGTGCTCCCCGATCTCCATGGGTCCATTGAGCCAGTCCGACGACTCCTGGAGGCCGTCAACGGCAGAATCCGGGTCTCCGGCTATCCGTACGTCTCCTTCCGGCGGGCGCGGTGTTGGCGGTCTCCCTGGCCGGAGCCGTTGACAGAGGCGAGGGCGGACAGTGCGGCACCGTTGTTCCACAGGCCGAGGTGGTCGCGGTGGACGGCCATGACGCCGTTCTGCACGGCGCAGCGCTCGGCAGGGCCGCTGAAGTAGGTGGTGGTCACGAAGATCGCGACGTCGGCGCCGAAGTGCACCTGGGAGCCGAGGAGGTTGCGGACCTCGCTGTTGGAGATCTTCCGCTTCGGGTTGTAGCGCTTGCACTGGATCACCATGGTCCGGCCGTCGGGCAGCTGTCCGCGGACGTCCGCGCCGTCGTCGTGCGAGCGACCGACCCGGCGCACGTCGGTGCATCCGTCCCGTCGGCACAGGCCGGCCACGAACTCCTCGAAGTCCGGTCCGTCCATCGCGTCGACTTCGGTGAGGGTCCGGTGGCCAGTGATGACCGCGTCCTCGTGGCGCCACCTCCGGTCACCGCTGCGGATGAGCCGGTCCGTCTTCCACAACCACCAGCCGCCCGCGGTCACCGCCCCGACTGCCAGAGTCCCGACCAGGTAGGGCCAGATCACCGCCCACGACGACGTGAGCACGCCGAGAACAGCGATACCTCCAACGGCTCCCGCAGCGAGCCGGTCGTCCCTGCGCTTACGCCGGAACAACCGGCGCTTCGGCTTACGAGCTGCCACCCGTTTCCTCCCCCTGGTGTCGGCCGCCAGTGTGGGTGAGGAACTCCGCAGGCGTAAGAGCGCCTGTTGGCCATGGCTCACTCTCCCAGCAGCAGGGCCCCAAAGCAGCGGCGTGCCCACGTACGCCCTGTGCGCGCCCCTGTCCTGGTGCATAGCTTGCGATGTTGGTCTGTCCCACCCGTGCGAGCCGTAAGGGGAAACAGGTTGAAGCCAGCCGCTGACGTACTGAAGGAGCTCGTCCAGCCGTCCAACATCTCCGCCCATTCCAGCACCGGGCTGGTCGGCAAGGTCGATGAGGCCTCCGCCGAGGACGACAAGGCCCGCGAGAAGAAGGAGCTCGAAGAGCTCCGGCGCAAGTCGGGTCTGAGCCCCATACCCGCAAAGGAGCTGGACCGGACCGTCCAGCTCACGCCCTGGGACGTCTTGCACACCCTCGGCCAGGCCATCGCCCTGTCCCGGCGAGGAGCCGGCCGCGGGCTCGCGGAACACTGGGGATGCCTGAAGTACAGCCAGGCTCTGACCGGCGGCGCCGAGTCCTTCATGACGCTCTCGGCAGAGGGCCGGGAGACCGCGGACTACTACAAGGCGATCCAGTCCGGGGAACTCGGCACCGGCTTCGCCCTGACTCTCGCCCGACAGCTCCTGGGCCGCCGGTACCCGGATCACTCGATCTCGATCATCCCCGCAGACGCCGCGCTGCGGGCCGGCTGGGCCCTCACCAGCCGTGACTCCGGGCCGCGATCCGGCTACCGCTACCGGCCGCAGTTCTTCGCCGAGGTCTGGAAGCCCGGCGAGCCGTCGTTGGCCATCCCGATCGCCTGCAAGGGCAACCACAGCAACGCCGCCACGTCGCACACCCAGCTGGCGTCCGCCTCCGCCCATGTCGAGGCAGTCCACATCGGCGCGTGGAACGAGACGCCGGTCCTGGTGTTCAGCACGGAGCTTCCGACCGAGGGCCCCCTAACGGTGCACGCCTTGCAGGCACGGGGAACCGGCGGCCTGCTGAACGGCCCGCACAAGACCCCCGACAAGTACCTCGATCAACCCGTCGACGACGAGAACATCTACCCGGGAATCCAGCGGCCTCACGAGGGCGAAGGCCCGCCAGCGCCCGAGCCGGGATTCCACGTCCGGCCCGAGCACTATCCGTGGTTTCGGCGGGTCCTTGCCCGGACCGCCGCCGCCGGCCTGACGGCCTTCGCCGGAGATGGCACGGCGACCGCGCAGTACCTGTCCAAGAGGCAGGGGCAGCGCCACTTCACGGGCCTGATCCATGCCGCCACCGACAGCGTCCAAGACGCGTACGTACGGCTCCACGGCATCGACTTCGTCGGCACCGATCACGTCTTCCGTCTCAACAGGACCCGGGTCGAGGCCTTCTCCGGAGTCGCGAAGGACCTCTTCCACCACCTCGAGAACGGTCAGCTGGTGCGGTACCGCACCGAGGTCCACGCCCACCGGAAGACATGGCCGCTGCTCGGATGGGACTCGAAGTGGGACGGCCCGGTCTCCATCCATCAGGACGGCTCCGTACTCGCGATGCGCGTACTGACCTGACCCTGCCCGGGCAGGTGTGATGGTGTCGCGCCCGGGTGCCCTCGGGCGCGACACCATCCAACGCCGCCCGTGTGAGTGGGAACGGAAGGGCTCCGATCCGGAAGAGGGCTGGCCGCTTACGAGGCCCGGCTATCGGCCGTCCCGTCGCTCCTCGTGCCCGGCCAGCTGCACTCGTAGCCGCTCAGCCCCGGCCTCGGCCCGACGCAGTCGGCGCTCCAAGACAGCGCGAGCGGGCGGCGGAATTTCGGGCTTCAGCGCCTCATTTCGTGGAATGAGCCAGCCCACGCGCTGATAGGCGACAATCGCGCGAGCGTGGGGACACGCATGGCAAGACCGTTCCGGCCTCGGACGCGGCCAGCCTGCCGCCAGCATCCGGCGGGTGTGCTCACGTTGGTGTTCGGATTGAAGCATCGGGTCTGAATCCCAGACCTGCTCGAATTCCTCGATCATCTGTTTCACCCTCGTGGCCTCGGCCAAGCGCGGCCCATCATCGGGTTTCCAGTCGAGGGCTGGCGCTACGACCTCTTCGACGTGTCCGCAGGCCAGCGTCACCTTCCAGAAGGCCGACGTGTGTGCTTCATCGTGGCGGATCACGGCCCACACGTCGGCATCGGCCCATTCGGGTGGCTCCACCGGGTCGGCGGGAAAGCTCACCTCCCGTCGATCTCCCCACTCAACGATGTCGCGGTAGGGGGCATCAGCGGAATCACCGTGTCGGCAGTACACCTGACCCGGCGGCAATGCTTCACCGTCCCCGAGGCCACGCCACTGCCTCTCGTTCGGCGGGGTGGAGTCGCCAGGTGTCAAGAGCTCCTTGATGCAAGCGCAATCCAGCTGAACCCGCCATCGGTAGTACCGGTCCGGGTCCGGTGCGAAGAACGGCCACAGCACTGGAGGAATCCCCCTGCGGCGATCAGAATTGAGTTCCTCATACTCACGCAGGACGTCTGTGCGCCGCTTCGCCCGACCGGGAAGTCGGCGCGCTACAGCGGGTGGGCGCACACCTACGGCGGGGTCGGCCACGTTCGATTCCTCTCGCCCGGCGAAACACTGCTGCCGACGCTAGGAACTTTGAAATCGGACTGCTGCGGAAATAGCGCTCCCTTCCCCTGAACGAAGGAGAGAAGGTCGCCACCGCCTTACCACACCCTCGCCATCCGGTGGATGACTGCACCCGTGTGCCTGGCGGATCGGGCCGGGCGACGGCCTCAAGGACGTCGGGCTCCACGTGGCAGAGGCTGTCACGGCGTACCGACAAGCCGCCTGTGTCAGCAGCATGCGCAACCGCCAGCTGGTGTGCCTCCATGAACAACCCAAGAGGCTGATGCTGACCGTTGCTGACCAAAGCCCCGTCGCCGCACCGCTGACCTGCGGAAACGTCCGGATGTCAGGTGTTGGACTTGAACATGGTACGTATCATCGAGACACTCCCGGACATAAGCTCCCTGCCTGCGTTTTCGCAGGTCAAGTGCGGTTTCCCTACCATACAGCGCGTCGCTTGGCGCTCGCTCTTCCGGGCCCCATCGCGACGATGGCACCAGCCTACGCAGCACGTCCGCCGAGCGTGACGGCGGAAACCGTGACGTCGGACATCGTGACGGCGGAGATCGTGCCGGCCGACACCGTGCCGGAAGTGAAGTGATTCGGCGAGAGCTGCGGCCGGCGTGACCCGCTCAGTCGGTTTCGGATGTCTGCTGCCGAGGATGGGTCGAGTAGACCTTGTGCCAGTGCTCGGCCGAGCGGACCAGGTCGTCAGCCCGCGGTGACGTACTCGGGCGGGATGCGCCGCCGCCTGGACCTCGCGATGACGCTCGTCGGCCGTCCCCAGGTGATCTTCCTCGACGAGCCGACCACCGGCCTCGATCCGCGCAGCAGGCGGACCATGTGGGACATCATCCGCCGCCTGGTGACCGACGACGGCGTCACGATCTTCCTCACCACCCAGTACCTCGACGAGGCCGACCACCTCGCCGACCGGATCGCTGTGCTGCACCAGGGAAAGATCGTCGCCCAGGGCACGGCGGAGGAGCTCAAGCAGCAGGTCGGCGGCCACATCAGCCTGCGGTTCGCGCATGCACGCGACCACGAGTACGCGGCCCGGACGTTGGACGGGGTGTCCCGCAACGATGAGGCACTCACGGTGCAGGTCGCCGGCCAGGGCGATGCGTCCCGGCCATCCTCGGACGGCTGGGACGCATCCCTTTCCCCGGCGAGAGGCAGGGTTCACGGACCCACAGGCCTACGGCCCACCGGCCCACCGGCCCACGGCCCACGGCCCACGGCCCACGGCCCACGGCCCACGGCCCCAGGAGATCCCTGCGGACATAGTGCACGAGTGCGTCGCGCACCGCGTAGGAGTTCCCGGCACGGAACGTCTGGGGTACTTCGTCGAGCCGGTGCGGAACAGCGACCTGGGCAGGCTGGGCCGGCATGTGGTGGGTCCTCACGGAAAGGGCCGTCGGAGCGCTGATGTGCACCGGGTGGTGCGACAGCACAAGAAAATAGATCCGTTGACTGAGTTCACACAGCGAATATCGGGGCTCTCTCACTCAGTGCGCTGTCGGTCTCTAGGCTGGTGGCCGCTCACCCCGCGCCAGCCGCCCGTTCGCGACCCGAGGACCTCCATGCCCCGCCTCGCTCTCTCCGACGACTTCGTCGCGGATCTGATCTCCCTGCAGAGACCTGTCCAGAAGGAAGTCAACGACACGATCCAGATGTTCCGCAGCCTGACCGTGCCTCAGCTGCACGCCAGCAAGGGAATGCATCTGGAGAAGCTCGAGCGGGCGCGCGACCCTCGCATCCGTACGATCCGGGTCACCCGGTTCTACCGCGGTGTTCTCCTGGCCCCTGACGACGGCAGCGAGTTGTTCACCCTTCTCAGGGTGGCACCCCACGACGAAGCGATCAACTGGGCCTGCAAGCGCGCCTATTCGGTCAACAGCGCCACCGGCGGCCTTGAGGTGCGCAACGTCGAGGCACTCGACCAGATGGAGACCTACTTCGAGACGAAGGCGGTCCGGACCCCCGCCCGGCTCTTCGCGCACCACTCCGACACGGTGCTGCGCGACCTCGGCGTCGACGAGCAGGTCCTGCGTCTGGCGCGCGTGTGCGTCACCGTCGACGACCTCTCGGTCATGGCGCCCCCCATGATGCCCACCGACCAGTACGAGGTACTGGAATACCTCGCGGCCGACTACGCGCCCCAGGAGGTCTGGGAGCAGTTGATCGCTCCCCGCGGGCAGACGGTGCGCACCGCCGAGGACAGGCCGGCCGTCACGCTCAGCGAGGCCATCCTCAACACGCCCAACCGCATCGTGGAGGTCACCGGCCCCGGTGAGCTGGAGCGGATCCTCACCGAGGACTTCATCCGCTGGCGCGTATTCCTGCACCCCGCGCAGCGCCGATACGCCTACCACGCGGGCTTCAACGGGCCGGCCCAGGTGACCGGGGGGCCCGGCACCGGCAAGACGGTCGTCGCCCTGCACCGGGTGAGGCATCTGCTGCGTACCGGACGCGAAGGCGACCGCATCCTGCTCACCACGTTCACCAACGCCATGGCGGCCGCCCTGCGGGACAGCCTGGCGCTCCTGCTCGGCGACGCGGACGCGCGGCTGCTCGATCGCGTGGACGTCACGACGGTGGATGCGCTGGCCGCCCGGGTCGTCCGGGAGGCCAGGGGCGGCTCGCCGAAACCGCTGTCGGCGGCGGCGGAGAAGAGCGCGTGGTCCCGTGCCGCCGCGCATGAGGACCTGCCCTGGTCGGAGCGGTTCCTGTCCCAGGAGTTCCGCAATGTCGTCCTGGCGCAGGGGCTGCGCACGCCGGAGGAGTATCTGCGATGTGTGCGCAGGGGGCGCGGCACACAAGTGGGACGAGTCCAAAGGGCCCGGCTGTGGCGGGTCATGGAACGGTTCACGGGAGACCTGGCCTCGCGCGACTGCGCGACGTACACGATGGTGTGCGACCAGGCCGCCCGGATTCTGGCCGAGCGTGTGCCCCGCTACCGCCACGTCGTGGTGGACGAGGCTCAGGACCTGCACCCGGCCCAGTGGCGGGTGTTGCGTGCCTGCGTGGCCGGTCAGGCGGATGACCTGTTCCTCGTCGGCGACCCCCATCAGCGCATCTACGACTCCCGGGTCTCCCTGCGGTCCCTGGGTGTCAACGTGCGGGGCCGGACGTCCCGGCTGCGCCTCAACTACCGCAGCACGGAGGAGATCCTGCGCTGGTCCGCGTCGCTCCTGGACGGTCAGCCGGTGGGACGACTCGGTGAGGACGACGAGGACGGCGCCGCTCCGGACTCGCTTCGGGGCTACCGCTCGGAGTTGCACGGCCGCGTTCCGGTGGCCCGCGGCCACGGCAGTCAGGACGACGAACTGCGCGCTCTGGTGGAGCAGATCCGCACCTGGATCGACCAGGACGGTGTGCACCCCTCCGACGTGGCGGTGTGCGCCCGCTTCAACACACTGGTCGACGCCGTCATCGTCCGTCTGCGCCGGGAGGGCGTCCCCGCCGTCGCGGTCAAGGACGATCCGGGAGCGTCGGTGTCAGGTGTGCGCGTGGCGACGATGCATGCCATGAAGGGGCTGGAGTTCCGTTGTGTGGCCGTCGTCGGCGTGACGGCCGGCGCGCTGCCGTTCGCTCCCCAGGTGACGCCGGCCGACGAGGACGCCGTGCAGCACCGCTCGGATCTGTTGGCCGAGCACTGTCTGCTCTTCGTGGCCTGCACCCGGGCGCGCGACGCGCTGGCGCTCTCCTGGAGCGGTGAGCGGAGCCGCATGCTGGACCCGGTGACCGGCTGAACCACCCCCCAACGGGCCCCGGCCGGGCGGGTCCACAGGGGGTCCGCCCGGCCGGGGACGTCCGATCACGGTGCTGTGGCGCGATCAGACGTGGATCTCCCGCACCACGACCGTGCGTGAGCTGTCCTGGGACGCGTCGTACGAGATCTCGCGCCCGGTCGGCTGCCAGGCCAGCGCGTGGCCGAGAGGTGAGGACGGGGAGACGATGTCGGCCTCCCCGGTGGGGAGTTCGGCGATCGTGTACAGCGTGTCCTCGTCCACCTGGCCGTTGAATTCCAGCCGGAGCAACGCGCCTGGAATCACGATGCCGGGCACCTCTCCTCCTGCGACGCCGACGGAGTCGAGGAAGGTCCGCAAGAAGGCGAGGCGCTTGGTGTACCTGTCGCGCCGCTCGGCCTGGGTCTTCTGGAGGAACACGAGTTGGGCCGCGTCCACTCCGTCCCGGTGCTCGGCGGGAGCGTTGGCCGCCGCCTGCAACTGCTGCACCTCACGCACCAGCCGCTGGAAGGCTCCGGCGGGGATGTCACGGACCGGCAGGGAACCCCGTGGGGCAGGCCCCGTCACCGCGGGCCCCGTCGCTGCGGGCCCCGTCACCGCAGGCCCCGTCACCGCGGGCCCCGTCGCGGCCTCGGATCCGAGTACGTGTCCTGCCGGGCGGGCCGTGTCCACCGGAAATGCGGCGGGCGCCTTTGACACCGCGGTCCCGGTCCCCCGTGCGGGAGCGGTCCCCCTGTCCGCGCTCGGCTCGCTCGCCGCGCCGTCACCGAGTGTGGCGGCGGCCCCGCCGACGACCGCTGCGGGGACCACCGGTGTCCGCCCGACTGCTGCGGGGACCACCGGTGTCCGCCCGACCGCTTCGATGCCCAGCCGTTCCAGCTCGGCCCAGAGCGGGGCCAGTGCCTGCTCGCGGTCGAGGTGGAAGCGACTGCCGCGGATCCGGACGAAGGTCCAGTCGACGCGCTCCAAGTCGCGCTGTCTGGCGGCCGCCGTGGAGGCGTCCTCGCCTTCGGCGAAGGCGTCACCGTCGCAGGCGACCGCGAGACGGCGCGTTCCGCCCTCGACGACCAGGTCGATCGTGTGGCGGCCCACCCGGTAACCCGGACGGACCCGGTGGCCCCGCGCCGTCAGTTCCAGGTACACCCTCTGCTGGAACAGGCTCTCGAACGCCTCGTGCCGGACGTCGGGCAGCACCTCCCTCTCGACCGTGACGACGTCCTCCTCCACGGGACGGGTGAGGTGATCGAGCCACCGTCGGCGCAGGTCGTTCTCGTGGAACTGCTCGACGCGTGCGCTGTGGAACACCCACACCTGGTCCTGGGCGCGCGAGGCCGCCACGTTGATGCGCTGTTCGTAGGTCTTGCCGTTGAAGCCGCCCGGCACCGCTCCCGCGGCGGTGGTCGCCGAGTTGACGAGCGAGATGAACATGACGTGCCGCTCATCGCCCTGGAAGTCCTCGGCGTCACCCACCCGGATGCGCCGCTCCTCGCGCTGCTCGTAGTCGAGCCGTTCGGCGAGCAGGTTCTCCAGCTCCGTCAGATGCCCCTTGCTCGCGCGCAGGCTGATGACGCCCATGGTCTTGCCCGCGTAGGCAGGGTCCGCGCAACAGCGCACGATCGCGTCGACGAGGGCGCGCGCCTCGGCGGTGTTGGCCAGCCGTGCGTTGGTACCGACGGCTTCGCCGGACTCCACGTACACCGTGCGGACCGGCGGCAGCCGATCGGCACCGTACTGCCGCAGTGGCAGCAGATCACGGTTGTAGCACAGGTCGTTGGAGAAGGAGATGATCTCCGGCATGCACCGGAAGTGCTCTTTCAGCATCAGCGTTCCTCGGCCGGCCGAGAGCGCTTCGGTGAGGTCGAAGAAGCTGGACTCGGGCCCGAACAGGCTGCGGACGTCCGGTTCCAGCGTGGTGAGCAGCCGGTCCCTGAGGTGGAAGTACTCGTCCTGCTTGAGGCCGACGGTGGACGGGCTGACCTGCTTGCTGTCGCCGACGACGACCATCCGGTCGGCGATCCAGCTCAACAGCATGGCCTCGAGGCCGGACTGGCTGGCCTCGTCCACGATGACGACGTCGAACAGTCCCGGCCGGTCCATGGGTACGGTCTCGGCGACCTGGTGCAGCGGCATGATCCAGGCGGGCACCGCCGTCTGTGCCTTGCTCAGGGCGGCCTGCGCGTCACGCCGATAGCGGTGCTGGTACTTGCCCTTGATCCGCCGTGCGGCCTGCTGATAGGCGCTGAGCGCCCGGGACTGGTCGCCGGTGAGCAGACCCAGACAGCGGTGCCAGGCACGGGCGGCGGCGAGCCGCGCGAGCATGATGCGGGCCTCGTCGTCCGCCTCCGTCAACCGTCGCCGCAGGGCGCGCTCGGCCTCCGGATCGGTCAACCGCTCCATGCGGTCGCGCCAGGCGGACCAGGCCCAGGCCTCGGTGAGCGAGGGCAGCCGGGCATCCCAGACCGGGTCCGTGTGCGTCGCGGTGATGCGGTCCGCGAGCGCCGGGAACACCGCGCGGACCCGCGCGAGGGCCCCATCCTGCTCTGCGCGCAACCGGGCCGCCTCGCGCACTTCGGCCATCTCCTCGCCGAACGCGCGGTAGCCGTCGACGTCACGGTCGCGCACGGCTCCGTGGGCCCGCACTACGGCGGGTGACACGCCGGGCCGGTCGCTCCAGGCACGCAGCAGTTCCTCGGCGTCCGCGATGACCTTGCGGGACTGTTCGGCGGCGCGCAGGGTGGACGAGGCGCGCAGCAGGGTGCGTACGGCGTTGTCCACCGACGGGTCGTGCCAGGTGGCGACGGCGAGGGCCGGGGAGGTGGCCGCGGCGGTCAGGACCTCCGTGCGGGCATTACCGACGGCGAGCAGCGCGTCGAGCACCTCCGCGTCCTGCCGCAGCCGCGCGAGACGCGGTCCGTGTCCCTGCCAGGCGTCGACGGGGGTGCCCCACTCGGACTCCACCTGCGCCAGACGCAGTTCCAGCTGAACGCGGGCGACGACGACGGCCGACGACGGAACGTCGTCCGGTGCGCGGCCGTCGACGCGTACGTTCTCCGCGAACGCACCGACGGTCTTCGCCAGCTTGGAGCGCATCCCCAGCGAGCCGCGCAGTTTCTGGCCCCTGCCGAGACCGTCGTGCAAGGCGGTGGCCTGGGCGAGCGCCGTAGCCGGGGCGTACTGCTCCAGACCGCTCACCATGGCCGTGCCCAGGATGGCGAGCGAGCTGTCGACGGCCGTCAGCGTGTCGGTGACGGCGGCGCGCCGACTGCGTGCCTGCCAGTCCTGTCCCTCGGTCACCTGCCCCAGGAGCGCCGCCGCCCAGTCACCGGCCGTGGCGGCGAGCGCCGCGGCGCGGGCGCGGGCCGTGGTGAAGGCGTCGAGCGCCGAGGACAGCCGCCGCTGTTCCTCCTCGCCCAGGCTCCTCACCGCCATGTCGTACTCCGCGCACCGCGGGTCCTGACGCGCCGCCGCGTGTGCTTCCTCGGCCGACCGTACGACGCGAACGGCCTCCTCGAAGTCGCCGGCGCCCGGCAGTTCGGAGGGCCCCGGCACGTCGGCCGCGAGGGACTGATGGTGCGGGGTATACGCACGCGTGGTGTGCAGCAGACGCAGCGCTTCGCCGGGGCTCAGTGCGGGCTGTTCCTGGGGAACGGTTCCCAGCCAGTCGTACGATCCCGCTTCCGCGGTGAGCCGTTCGGCGACCTCCTGGAGGCTGCCGCTGTAGTCACCGATCTCCGCGTCGAAGCGGTGCGTCTCCTGTTCGCGCAGGACGGCGAGGTCGCGCAGCATGGCCTGCTGAGCGGCGCGGGCCTTGGCCAGGCGGCCCTGGAGGGTGCGGATCTGGTTCCGGGAAAATCCCTCGTCGTAGCTCGCGTACTCGCCGAGGATCCGCTGTACGGAGGCCTCCAGCTCCCGCTGGGCGGCGGCGCCGTCCTCGGTGCGGCTCACGCACAGGTCGCGGACGGACTCCGGGAGCTTGTCGCGCAGCACCCGCAGAGCCCGCGGGGTGTGGCTGGTGATGAGCACGCGCTTGCCCTGGGCGAGCAGGTCGGTGACCAGGTTCGCGATGGTGTGCGTCTTGCCGGTGCCGGGCGGCCCCTGGACGACCACGAGCCGGTTGGTGCGCAGGCGTTCGGCGATCGTGCGCTGCTCTTCGTTGGCGGGCAGCGCGAAGTACATCTCGTCGCCGCCCGGGGCCGTCCCGTCGTCCTGCGCTGCCGCGAGGTCCGCGGCGGTCAGCGCACCGTCCCGGCCGGCGATGTAGCGGAGCAGGGCGGTGGGCGGCGTGCCCGCGTCGACCTGCCGGGCGATGGCTTTCAGCGCGTCCATGGTGGAGCGGCGACTGCGCTCCCGCAGGACGAGTGCGGGGGCGAGTCCCACCTGCGGGACGTCGAGGCTGCGCGGCTTGGCGCGCTCGACGGTCGGTGCGTAACTCCCGGCGCTGTGCGCGGCGTTGACCCAGCTTCGCAGTGCGGTGTGGACCGCGCCGAGGTGCTCGGGGTCGGTCACGTCCAAGGCGTCTTCCAGCACCTCGACGATCGACTCGCGCACGGCGCCCGGCACGTGCTGGGCGCCTTCGAGCATGCCCTCTTCGAGTTCCAGGCCCGCACCGGTGGGGTCGGGTGCGGCGGTGAGCGTGCCGGTGAACGGGTCGAGGCGGAGAGTGGCGCGGTGTGTGACCAGGTGCCGTTCCACCCTTTGTCCGGTGCTCGTCTGCCAGGTGAGCCGGCCCAGTCCGAGGACGAGTTCGTACGCCTCTCCGAGGCCCGCGGCGTCCTCGTGCATCTTGTGCAGCCGGTCGTACAGCCTGACCAGGGGGTCGATCGCGCGCCGCCGTTGGGCCCAGGCGAGCCACTCCTGTTCCCAGGCGGTGTAGAGCTTCTCGATCTTCTCCCGCTCGGGGTGTTCGTCCAGCTCGTGGTAGGTCTTCTCGAGCGGGATGCCCCGGGACCAGTCGGGGAATTCGGGCTCCACGCGCCTGCGCAGGTGCGGGGCGCGGGTTGCCTTGAAGTCCCGGATACGGGTCTGGTCCACCCAGGGGGCCAGCAGCGGCTCGGGGTGCGGCGCGTCCTCGCGTTCGGGGCGGGCGACCGTCAGCCAGGCCGGGTCGTCGCCCTGGAGAGCGCCGTCGATCATCACCGCTACGCCGTCGCCGTCCGGCAGTTCGTCGAACCACACGGCGCCGGCCGCGCCTTCGAGTGTCCGCACGGGGCGCGATTTCGACTCTTCGGCCTCGGCGAGGAAGCGGAAGATCTGGCGGACCCGAGCGGCGTCCAGACCGTCGGCGACGGCTTCCGGATCCCGTGGTCGGGGGCTCTCCCGCTCGGGCTCCGGGTCCGGCTCCCACTCGGGCTCCGGGTCGGGTTCCGGGTCGGGTTCCGCGAACAACGAGGGCTGTCGCTCACCGAACAGCACGGACTGGTCGAACGCGATCGGCGCCGGGCGCCGGGCGGCCTCCGTGGCCGCGACCGGCGCCGTGCCGAACGTGACACTTCCCCGGTCGCCCGCGGGGAAGCGGACCTCGATGTCCAGGTCACCGGCGGTTCCGGCCGGAATGCTGTACGCCCACGTGGCGGAGACCTTGCGCCCGGCGCGCAGGGTGCCCTCCAGCACGTCGTCGATGACACCGCTGCGGAAGTCCTGCACCTGACGGGCCGTCTTGCCGTACGGCCCTCCCCGCACCAACAGCGTGATCCCGTCGAGCGGGAGGGACTTTCCGGTTCCGTTGCTCAGGGACAGGGTGCAGCGCACCAGGTCGTCACCCTGCCGCTGCCCGTGACAGTCCCCCGCGTCCGCCGGCGCGTGGGGCACGACGTCGCCCACCCGCACATACAGGCCGTCGGCGTACTGGTAGACAGAATCAACGGGCCGCAGCCCGTCGCTCAGCCCGCGCTCATCCTGACTCACACGCCCACCCCACCACTGCTCCTGAGGGCCATCCGGTGACCCGCCCCGTCATCCCGCTCCGACCACCACGAGCCGATCGCAAGGCGCCCCCCGGCGCGCGAACCCGAGTGTGAACTGAGCACACACCGCGAGCGTAGCAGCAAACGCGGGCCATCGACCGGCCAACAAGGTCCTGGGCGGCGCATCCCCCTCTCCGTCCCGGCCATCGGCGGACGCCGACCCCCGGGACGGCATAGATTTAGCGGTCAACTGGCTCGGGTCCGCGGGGGTTTGTACATGAGCGGGCCGGACCTCGCACCCGCCGGGGGTGCCGTAGGAAAGGAGGCGCATGCGCGCCCAGGAGATCACCTTCCTGAAACTCGTCCAGGGGGACAAGCAGTTCCAGGTGCCGCTCTATCAGCGTACGTACAGCTGGCGTGAGGAGCAGCTCCAGCGCTTGTGGGAGGACATCGGGGAACTCGTCGACCAGCATCTGTCCGGGGAGTCGGCCGCGCCGCACTTCCTCGGCTCCGTGGTGCTCGCGCCCGGCCAGATGCAGGCGGGCGGGGTGCAGAGGTGGCTGGTGGTCGACGGACAGCAGCGGTTGACCACGCTGATGCTGGCGTTCACCGCCCTGCGCGACCACCTGAAGGAAGCGGGTGACGCGCGGGGAGTGGACCGGGTGCACCGGCAGCTCCTGGTCAACGAGTTCCACGAGGGCGCGGACCACTACCGGTTGCTGCCCACGCAGGCGGACCGGGACGCGTACACCGCGTGTGTGCAGTCCCGCGCGGACGCCGGGGGAAGCGACAACGTCGGGGCCGCCTACCGCTTCTTCCGTGGCGCGCTCGCCCAGGGCCACGAGGCCGGAGACGCGCGATGGGCCGCCGCGGTGGAGACGGCGCTCAAGGACCTGCTCTCCATCGTGGAGATCACCGCCGAGCCGGGCGACAACGTGTACCGGATCTTCGAGTCGATCAACAACACGGGCGTCGGGCTCAGTCAGAGCGACCTGTTGCGCAACTACGTGTTCATGCTGCTGCCCAAGCGGGGCGAGCGGATCTACCAGGAGCTGTGGCTGCCCATGCAGCAGAGCCTGGGCCCGAGGAACCTCGAACTCCTGGTCTGGCTCGACCTGGTGGTCCGCGGTCACTACAAGACCAAGCAGAGCGAGATCTACCGCGAGCAGCAGAAACGGCTCCAGCCGCTGGCCGGCGACGAGGAGGCGCTGCAGCACGAGGTCGAGCAACTGGCCGAGCGGGCCGGGCGATTCCTGCGCGTCATCGATCCGGCGCGGGAGGCCTCCCCCGCCCTCCGGGACGTCCTGGAGCGGCTCGGTGCCTGGGGTGGCCAGACCCACTATCCCCTGACGTTGCATCTGCTGGACCTTGTGGACGCCGGCAGGACGACGGCGGACGACGCGGCGGAGGCGCTGGGGTACGTCGAGTCCTATCTGGTGCGGCGACTGATCTGTCAGACGCCGACCAACAACCTCAACCGCATCTTCATGGAAGCGCCGAAGGAACTCGAGACCGACCGGCCCGCCGCCGAGGCGGTGCGGCGGTTCCTGTCCGGCCGGCGGCGGCGTTGGCCCAGTGACGAGGAACTGCGCACCGCGATCCGCACCAAACCGTTCTACTGGTCCGGGCGTCCGCCACAGCGCAGCTACATCCTGCGCCGCCTGGAAGAGAGTTACCGCGCTTCCGAGCCCGTGGACTTCGCCAAGGCGTCCCTCAGCGTGGAACACGTGCTGCCGCAGCGCCCCGCTCCCGCGTGGTTCGAGCTGCTCGCCGAGGAGACCGAGCCGAACCAGACCCCGCAGGAACTGCACGACCTGTTGGTGCACACGCTCGGCAACCTGACGCTGACCGGGGACAACGCCAAGCTCTCCAACCATCCCTTCGAGCGCAAGCAGCAGATTCTCGACTCCAGCGCCCTGCGCATGAACCTGGAGATCTCCTCGGCTCCGCGCTGGGGCAGGACGCAGATCCTGGAACGTGCCGAGCGTCTGGCCGACCGCGCCACCGAACTCTGGCCCGGCCCGATCAGCGGGGCCAAGCCGACCGGTGAGGAAGCACCGGGCCGGCTCGAGCTGCGGGCCGCTCTGGTGGCGATGCCGAGCGGTACCTGGACGACGTACGGGGATGTCGCCGAGCTGATCGGCAGCCGCCCGGATTCCGTCCAGGCCGTTCTGGACGCCCACGCGGGTGTGATGGGCGCCCACCGCGTCCTCACCACGGAGGGCAGGGTCTCTCCCTCGTTCCGCTGGGCGGAGGGCGGTGACCGGCCGCCTCCGCAGGAGCTGCTGGCGAGCGAGGGTGTGCGCTTCGACTCGCTCGGGCGGGCTCACCCCGCTCAGCGGCTGTCCGCCGCCGAGCTGGCCACCCTGCTGGGCCGGGACGTGACGCAGCCCTCCGCGCACGATCCGCTGCCCGAGGAGCAGGACACGGCGGCAGCCGAGCGCTTCCGTGCGCAGCTGCGGGAGAACTGGCCCGCCGCATACCCGGGGGTCGAGACGGCCCTCGGGTTCTGGCGCCGTCAGGGCGGCCATGTGACGTACGGCCGCCATGACGAGACGAGCTGTTTCCCCATGCTGGACGTCGGCACCAGCCGGCACCCGCTCCTGATGTGGCCGGTCGGGATCTATCCCGTCACCGGTACGGTCGAGGTGGCCTTCCAGTACCTGAAGACCCGCAGCCCCTTCGACGCCACGGAGCAGCGCCGGGAACTCCTGAACCGTCTCAACAAGATCGACGGCGTGGACCTGCCCGAGGCGAAGCTGGAGCTGCGCCCCTCCTTCTCGATCGGGGTCTTCGCGGAGCACGCCGACGAGATCTGCTCCGTGCTGGACTGGTTCGTCGGGGTGGCCGCGCTGGATCTGGCGCAGCGGGGTTGAGGTGACGTCTTCGGACGGTGGTCGGGGTTGACCCTCGACCTTGTCGAGGGCTCAGAGTCCGGGTGTGGAGAACGACATGCGCAGTATCGGGGAGATGGCCCGGGACGGCGGACTGAGCGTGAGCGCGCTGCGGTTCTACGACCGGGCCGGTGTGCTGGTCCCTGCCTGGGTGGACCCGGTCAGCGGCTACCGCTGGTACGAGCCCGGCCAGCTGGAAGAGGCCCACCTGCTGGCCCGGTTGCGCCGGGCGGGCATGCCGCTGGCCGACATCCGACTGGTGCTGGCCGGGTGGGCCGGCGCCGACACGGAGCTGGTGCGCGGTCTGCTTCAAGCGCATCTGCGCCGTCTCGAGCTGGGGCTGTCCGATGCCCGCAGCGAGTTCTCCACGCTCCGAGCGCTACTCGACCACAGGGAGACAGACCCCATGACCTCGCACCACACCGCCACCGCCATCGCCCGGTTGACCCTGCCTGCGCCGGAACTGGCCGCCGCGCTGGACGCCGTCCGGTTCGCCGCCAGTACCGACACCGAGCTGCCGATGCTCGGCGGAGTCCTGTTCGACGTCGAGGGCGACGGCCTTCATCTCGTGGCCACCGACCGCTACCGGATGGCCGTCGCGCAAGCGTCCACGACCGGCCACGGCGGCCACCGTACGCAGACCGTCGTGCCGCTCCCGCTCGTCGACGCGATGCGGGCGCTGCTGGCCGGTGAGGCGCCCGTC
Source organism: Streptomyces sp. NPDC048361 (assembly GCF_040651795.1). Lineage (NCBI taxonomy): Bacteria > Bacillati > Actinomycetota > Actinomycetes > Kitasatosporales > Streptomycetaceae > Streptomyces > Streptomyces sp. NPDC048361. The sequence continues at coordinate 108,201 of NZ_JBEZKW010000008.1, read as the reverse complement.
CATCTCACGCTGGACGGCGACCGCGTGACATTGGAGGCCGGTGACCGGCAGACAGCCGGCCGGAGCATCGGCCACGAGTTCCCCGACTACCGTCGCCTCGTGGCCCTCCCGACCGGCCGGAAGGCCCGTGTCGATGCGGCGGAGTTCCGGCGCGCCCTGGAAACCGGCCAGGTCCGCGCGAGCGAGACACGCGAGCAGGACGGCGAGCCGCACGACCTGAGTGTGCTCAGGGTGACGGAGAACGGAACCGTGGTCGTGTGCGACGACGGTGACGACGACCAGGACAACGTGGCCGTCAACCGCGAGTTCCTCCTGGACGCCGTCGCCGCTGGTGCGTGCGGCGAGCTGATCCTGGAACTGGGCGCGCCCACGGCGCCGCTCGCCATCCGACGGCCCGACGACGAGAGCGCCTACTCGCTCCTCATGCCGGTCCGGCTGGAGAACTAGGGGCCGGTCCGGCTGGAGAACTAGGGGCCGGTCCGGCTGGAGGGCTTGGGCCGGTCCGGTTGGAGAATCAGAGCCGGTCCGCTTGGGGAAACCGGAGCCGGTCCGACAGAGCAGCCCCCGGGAACGGCCGGGGGGCGCACCGCCACCTCGGCCCAACTCCCGCACACCCCTGCCCACTTGGGGTGGTGTTGTCCCATACTTCGCCAGTAGGGGCTGGTCCCGTATCTCGTCCGGGGCCGCGGGGATGGGGGACGATCGATGGCCGACGCACGTCTTCAGTGGCTCCAGGAAGCTGTGTCCGAATTCGGCGGCGCCTGCAAGCGGAACCTGCTGGGCCCGGGTGACCGTGAGGCGGCGATCCGCGGCCCGCTGGAGCAGCTGTTCCGGACGATCGCCGTGCACCATGCCCGCCCGGAGATCGGCTGGTACCCCGAGACACGCATCCCGCACCTGGGGGTGCGACCCGACTACGCCGTACGCGTCAACCAGGACGTGATCGGCTACATCGAGGTGAAGCGGCCCGAAAAGAGCATCGATCCCGCATCCTTCACCGGTCACGACAAGAGGCAGTGGGAACGCCTGCGCGACCTCCCCAACCTGCTCTACACCAACGGCACCCACTGGCGGGTGTTCCAGTACGGCGTGCAGATCGGTGCGGAGGTCGTGCTGGCGGGGGCCTTGAAGAGCGCCGGGAAGAAGCTGACAGCCGGTGACCTCGGAGCCTTCGACGCCCTGGCACAGACCGTGCTCTGCTGGGACCCGCCGCGGATCCGTCGTGTCTCGGCGCTCGTCCAGCACATCGCCCCGCTGTGCCGTCTGTTGCGTGAGGCCGTACGGGAACAGTTGCGGGCCGAGACCGGGTCGACCACGGCTGACTCCGCGGCCGACCGCCCTTTCACCGGCCTCCGAAGCGACTGGCGCCGGCTCCCCTTCCCCACCGCGGACGACGCGACGTTCGCCGACGGCTACGCCCAGACGGTCACCTTCGCGCTGCTGCTCGCCCGCACCGAGCACATCCCCGTCACCGACACGAGCTTCCACGAGATCGGCCGCCGGCTCAACGCGGGCCACGCGTTGATGGGCAAGGCCCTCCAACTGCTCACCGACAACGTCAACGAGCGGTTCGACGTGACTTTGAACCTTCTCGCCCGTACCGTCGCGGCCGTCGACTGGGAGACCGTCCGGCAGGGCAACCGGGACGCCTATCTGCACCTGTACGAGTCGTTCCTGTCGGTGTACGACGACAGCCTGCGTCAGCGCAGCGGCTCCTACTACACCCCGCACCAAGTCGTCGAGGAGATGGTCCGGCTCGCCGAGGAGGTACTGCGTACCCGCTTGGGCAAGGCACGCGGCTACGGCGACGAGAGCGTGCACATCGTCGACCCCGCGATGGGCACGGGCACGTATCTGCACACCGTCATCGAGCGGGTGGCGCGCCAGGCGGCGGAGCGACACGGCTACGCCATGGCACCGGACGCGATCGGCCGGCTTGCCCGGCGCCTCTACGGGTTCGAGCTGCAGATGGGCCCGTTCGCCGTCGCCGAACTCCGCGCGGCCGACCTGCTGAAGAAGCACGGCGCCCCGCTCCCGCCGGGCGGGCTCAACCTCCACGTCACGGACACGCTCGACGATCCCTACGTCCAGGAGGAGCAACTCGCCTCGACGTACGCGACCCTCTCCCTGTCACGCGCCCGCGCCAACCACGTCAAGGCCAACGTCCCGGTGACCGTGGTCATCTCCAATCCGCCGTACGACGACAAGGCGGAGAACCGCGGCGGCTGGATCGAGAAACGCGTGAAGGGGCAGGGCCGCCCTCCCCTGGACGACTTCCGGTATCCGGGCAACGGCCGGTACGAGCACGCGCTGAAGAATCTGTACGTCTACTTCTGGCGCTGGGCGACGTGGAAGGTGTTCGACGCCCACGGAGACGACCGGCACGGCGTCGTCTGCTTCATCCGTCCGCGTTCGCCACCGGTCCCGCCGGGCGGGGCATGCGCGACTATCTGCGCAGGACGTGCGACGAGGGCTGGATCATCAACGTGTCGCCGGAGGGGCAGCGCTCGGACGTCGCCACCCGGGTGTTCCCCCATGTCGCCCAGCCGCTGTCGATCTGCGTGTTCGTCCGGCGGGCCGACCACGACCCGGAACGTCCCGCGCGCGTCCACTACCGGGCTCTCCACGGCAAACGGTCGGACAAGTTCGCCCAGCTTCGGGAAGTGAGCCTGGACGACGGGGGCTGGCGGGACGCGCATGCGGGTGGGGTGCGGCCGTTCACTCCGGCGACCTTGTCGGGGTGGGACGACTATCCGGCACTGGATGAGGTCTTCCCGTGGGGGACCCTGGGAATCACGTCGAACAGGTCCTGGGTGCATTCGCCGTCCGCATCGGTTCTGCAGCAGCGTTCGTCCCGTCTGCAGGCAGAGGAGGACCCGGAAGCCAAAGCCCTGCTGTTCAAGGAAACAAGAGACCGCCACCTCGGCAAACGCGTCGTCGGACTGCCAGGATTCCCGCATCCCGACCGAGGCATCGGCGAAGATCCCCGAACCCGCCCGCCGCGTCTGCGAATTGCCCGGCGCAGCTTCGACCGCCAATGGCTCATCGCCGACAACCGGGTCCTCGACTTTCCCCGGCCCGACCTGTGGGAGTCGTTACAGCCGGGGCAGGTGTTTCTCAACCAGCAGAGCAGCCACGAGATCAGCAGCGGTCCCGCGCTGATGGCGACCGCCCTCTTACCGGACACGCATCACTTCAACGGCCGGGGCGGCCGTGTGCACCCCGTCCTCCATCCCGACGGCAGCGCCAACGTTCCCACCGGGTTGCTGCGGTACCTGGCCCGTGCCCTCGGCCTGGACGAGCTGACCGCGCACGATCTCGCCGCCTACGCCGTGGCGATCGCCGGGCACAGCGGCTTCACGGAGCGCTTCACCGAGGAACTGCTCACTCCTGGCGTCCGGTTACCGCTCACCCGCGATCCCGCGCTGTGGAGCGAGGCGGTCCGCGTGGGCCGCGCGTTCCTGTGGGCGGCGACCTACGGCGACGCCGGCGCTCCTCCCGCCGAGCACGGATCCGGGCGGCCGAGCGTAGCCTTTCCTGCGGGAGACCCACGGCAGGTGCGGTACGAAACGGGGATCGGATCCTGCGTTCCCGACACGCTCGGTTACGACGCGGAGACCGCGACCCTGCGGGTGGGTCCGGGAGCCTTCACCGGTGTCCCGCCCGACGTCTGGAACTTCGAAGTCGGCGGCATGAACGTGATCAAGAAGTGGTTCGGCTACCGCAAGGCCTCGCCCGCCAGCCGGAAGACGAGCCCGCTCGACGACATCCACGTCACGTCCTGGCCGAGCGAGTGGACGGAGGAGCTGATCGATCTGCTCTCCGTCCTGCGGCGGCTGGTCGACCTCGCTCCCGCGCAACAGGCGCTCACGACGAAAATCGTGGGAGCACCGGTCGTCACCGTCGCCGACCTCACCTCGGCGGGCGTGCTCCCGCCCCAGCCGGCGGCATCTCGCGCACGGCGTCGTGTCGCCCTGCAATTCGGCGAGCCGGACGCGTCATGAGCGGTCGGCACCCAACTCCTCCGTCGTACAGACGGAGGCCTTCGCCTGTTCCAGGGTCCATGTTCCCTCCGCGAGCCGCCTCAGGGCGAGGCCGGCGAGGCGGGGCGGCACGCCTGCGGCCACCGTGTCGGCAAAAGCGGCCACGGCGCTCAGGCGAGCCGTCAACTCGCCGCATTCCGCGGCGTGCAGGGCCGCCGAGCCGAGCGCAGTGAGCGCGAAGCCGCCCCGATCGTCGCCCTGTCTCTCCACCAGGCCGGACCACACCAGGGCGGGCAGGGCCTCCCGGGTCTCTTCGACGTCGAGGTCGCGGGCGAGGTAGGTCTCCGGTGCCCTTTCGGGAGCCGGGAGGTCACAGAGATCCAGTTCCTGCAACAGGTGTTGTTGAAGCGGCGAGAGCTGACCGCTGGGAACGAGCATGCCTCCAGTATGGCCCGCGTCGTGTGCGACGAGGGGGGCGATCGCCGGAACCGCGCCTGTTCGGCGGGAAGGGGGAGGGGCCCCGCTTCACGCGGATGCCGGGCCCGGGGGCTTGCGGTCACGGACGCGGTCGGGCTCGGGAGGCGTGGCTGACTGCCGACGCTCACTCGGCCTTGTCCGCTGCTCCCTCCTCGCCCCCGCGCAGACGACGCGCTCGCTCTGCGATGCCGTCGGCGAGTCTGCCCTTGACCGTGCCGGCGCGGTCGAGGGTCAGCTTGCCGCGGCTTCTGGCGGCGTCGACGCCCTTGGCCCCAGTCACGAGCGCCTTGTCCCGCACGTCGGTGGCCGCTTCCACCCACCGCCTCGCCTCCGACGACCGCCGGCCGGACTCGATCCCGAGCCGCTCGTGGAAGTCATGAACGCCGATGGCCATCTGGTTACTCGATGCGACCACAGCCGGGGACTTGGCCGGGTGCAGCAGCACCTTGGCGTTGGCCGTGCCGACGACCGCATCCATCCGCGCCACCAACCGCTCGGTACTCCGTGCGATGAGGTCCCGCCGATCCTGCCGTGCCGCCTTCAGTCCGAGACGGTGAGCGTCCAGCTCCTCGGGGGACGCGTCCAGCACCCGGTCGAGTTCGAGTACGGCGATCGCGTCCTGAAGCTGGAAGCACCGAGCCAGCACGGCGAGCCACTCCTGAACCGGGGACTCCGCTTCCCGGACCGTCGAGGCGAGATCACCGATCTTGGACTGCCGCTCCATCTTCTCGGCGATCGCGTCGAGTTGACGCAAGGCGTACACCTGGGTCTCCGCGATCGTGGTCGGCGCGTCCTGCACCTTCGACCACATGATCTCGTCGACCCTGTCCCGCATTTCGCGGATGGTCATGGTCTCGTCGATGACGACGCCCACGCCGATCATGCGGGACAGCACCGTGTCCTTCTGCGCGCGCAGCACGTCGTCGACCTTCGCGTCGATCGTGGCGAGGTAGTCGGTGATCTCGTCCATGCTCTGCTGCATCGCCACCTGCGACATGAGCTTCGCGGCATTGGCGAGGGCCGCCGGGTTGGTCAGAAACGATCGAGGCCCCTTCACAAACTCCACGAAGCCCCTGATCTGGCCCTTCTGCCCCTTCACCACACCGGTGCCGTACCCGCTCTTCGAGCTTTCCCGCAGCCCGTACTTCTTGACAAGCCGCGCCGACTTCGGAGTCAGCTTCACCCAGCGACCGGAGTTCTCAGCCATCTCCGCACCTGCCTGCGCTGCCGCGGCTCCGGCCCCGAGGGCGGACTTGAGCCATTGCGGTCCGAGCTCCCTCGACGACGTCACTCCCTCCGAGACGAGGAAGCGGTCGACATCCGCGGCATTCCCGATGACCACCAGTCCGTCGTCGTCACTGATCAGCTGAATCTCGACGTCCATGGTCCGCTCCTGAGGCGTTTCTCGCAGTTGTGGGTGGTCGGGGTGGGTCGAGGCCGTTCGACGAAGGGAGTGCGGAGTGAGGTGCCGGCCGGGCGAGAGGGCGGGCGGCAGTTGGTCGCCATCAGTATGAGACCCATGCACTCAGTTCACAAGCTCATCGGACATCGGACGTCACTGCCCACTCCGCCCACACGGTCTTCGTGTACGGGTCTCGGACCGTGCTTCCCAGCGGTCGGAGCAGGCCTGAACGAGCAGCAGTCCGCGCCCCGTTGTGTCATCGGCGGGCTGCGCGGGCACGGCCGGTGGCAGGCGTTCCGGGCGGGTGTCGGTCACTTCGACGCGGAAGCGGTCGGGCGCAAGGAGCAGCGCCAGGCGGAAGTCCCGGCCGGGGAGGCTGCCGTGACGGACCGCGTTGGACGCCAGCTCGGCGGTGACGAGAGCTACGGCATGGACTGGGTCGGCGTCGTACGGGAGGCCCGTCCACTCGATGAGTTGCTGGACGGCGAGTTGGCGGGCGAGGCGAGCACCGCGTCTGGTTCCGCTGAAGCGCAGGGCGAGGTGGCGGGTGGGGATGCGTGAAGGCTGTGCCTGCTCGGTGAGGTGATGGTGGGTCACGGTGTCATCGTGCGGGGCGTGCGCCTCGCTGACCAGGCACGACGGCCGTACGTCCCTCTTGTCGTACGGAGTGGGCGAGCCGCCGTGGGTTGGGTTGTACGGGGCTTGTACGGGCGTTGTACGGGTCCGGCGCGTATCCCGGTTCGCGAGCCTCGCGTTGGACATGAACCGGTGGCGAGCGCGGCCGTGGCGGGGAGCCGAGCGGGATGGGAAGGGCGTGGGACTGTGAGGGCGGTACGGGACGCACGAGAAGCGCGGACGGTACGGGGCACGAAGGCCAAGAACGAGGCAGCCGAGCTGCCGGGGGTGTGGTCGGCGTACGGCGTGCTGTTGCAGTACCTGCGCAAGCGGGCGGGGTTGAGCCAGCAGCAATTGGGTGAAGCCATTGGCTACTCACTGGAGCAGGTCGCCTCGGTCGAGCAGGGGCGGCGGCCGGCGAAGGCGGCGTTCACGGCGGCGGCGGAGCGGGTGCTGGAGGCGGGCGGCGTGCTGGACGCGCTTCAGGGAGAGGTGGATCGGGCGAAGTTGCCCAAGTTCTTCCGTAACTTCGCGTTGATCGAGGCGGAGGTGGCGAGTCGGTTCGAGTACGAACCACTGCTGGTGTCGGGCCTGTTGCAGACGGAGGCGTACGCACGGGCTCTGTTCGCCGGGCACTGCCCGCCGCTGAACGAGGACATCGTCGACCAGCACACGGAAGCGCGGCTGAGTCGGCAGAAACTACTGACGCGAGTGCCGCTCGCGGAGCTGTCGTTCATCATCGGTGAGGAGGCACTGCGGAATCCGGTTGGCGACAGCGACGTTATGCGCGGACAATGGCAACGCCTCTTGCAAGTAGGGGCGTTGCGCAACGTGGATGTCCAGGTCATGCCTACCGCGTGTGGGGTCCACTCCGGTTTGAACGGCTCGTTTGTCGTGCTGGAGACCATGGAGCACCAGCACCTCGGTTACATCGAGTCTCAGGATGTCGGGTGCGTCGTGCATGATCCGGCAGAGGTCAGTGCCTTCGGGTTGCGGTATGGCAAGCTGCGGTCGCAGGCTTTGAACGGCGTCGAGTCTGCGCGGCTCATCGAACGGCTGGCGGGAGAGATATGAGCGTGGAGCAGGTATCCGAGAACGTGGACGAGCTGCGCTGGTTCAAGAGCAGCTACAGCGGCTCGGGAGGTGGCAACTGCGTGGAGGTGGCCGCCGGCCTGGGCGCCGTGTACGTACGGGACTCGAAGGTCGCGGGCGGCGGGCCCGTGCTGCGGGTCGGCCGGGGCGAGTGGGCGGCGTTCGTGGCGCTTGCGGTGGAGTAGGTCCGCGTACGGAACTTGAGCGCAACGACGGGCTCGCTCACGGCACTTGGGGTGGCGTGAGCGAGCCCGTTGTCATGTCGACGGCTCAGAACAGGGCGCCCTCGACGCCCGAGCGCCGCCTCCCTGCCGCTCGTCACGGCCGGCAGCTCCGTGGCGACGGTCTTCACCGCGACGGGCCGGTCGAGAGAGACGTCGCGCCCCCGCCATACCTGCCCCATCACCCCGCGGCCCAGCACGCACTCCAGCCGATAGCGGTCATGGATCACCATTCCGGGGGCGAGACTCCGCATACCTGCCTACCTCCACATTCCCTGCACAACAAGGGAACGGACACGCTGTGAACAAAGTCAATGAGGGTAGTAGCCTTCCAAGCATGAACGGCCGCTGGGAAAGCCGACCAGCCCAGCCGCCAAGTATCTCGGAGACAGAACCATGAGCACCCATGAAGCCGTCCCCGTCAGCCTGGCCGAAATCGCCCGGATCGCCGGCGTCGGCCGTGCCGCCGTGAGCAACTGGCGCCGTCGCCACGACTCCTTCCCCACGCGCATCGGGGGCACCGACGTCAGCCCCCAGTTCTCACTGGCCGAAGTCGAGCAGTGGCTGCGGAGCAACGGCAAGCTCGGGGAGATCGGCGGCCGGGAACTCCTCTGGCCGCGTTTCGAGGCGCTCGGCAGCCGGAACGAGTCGGGGCTCGCCGTCGCCGAGGCGGCACGCCGCATGCGTTCCCCCAAGGCGCGGACCGGCCGCACCCAGCTCTCCGCGCCAGCACGCGCCCTGGTCGCCGAGGCAGCCAGGGTGGGACGGGACGAAGGACCGCGCGAGACCTTCGAATTCCTGCTGCAGCGTTGGCTGGAAACGCATGTGCGGCAGCTCAGCACCACGCCGCCTCAGCTCGCCGCTCTGATGGCCCGTACCGCCCTCGCCGTCCGTCTCGGTCCGGCACGGGGCAGGCTGACCCTCCTCGATCCGGCGTGCGGCACCGGACACCTGGTCGCCGCGGCCGTGCAGGAGTACGACGGCGCCGGATGGGAGGTACTCGCGAGCGAAAGCGATCCGGCGCTGGCCGCGCTGACGGCCGTCCGGCTCGACTTCCTCGCGGAGGACCACGCCATCCGGACCCGGACCATCACCGCCGACGCGTTGCGGGACCACCCGTTCTCCGAGGCGGAGGCCGACATCGCCCTGTGCAACCCGCCGTTCAACGAACGCGACTGGGGCTACGAGGAGCTCGCCACCGACCAGCGCTGGACGCACGGTCTGCCACCGCGCACCGAGCCCGAACTGGCCTGGGTGCAGCATGTGCTGTCCCATCTCAAGCCCGGCGGGGCCGCCGTGGTCGTCCTTCCTCCGGCGGTGGCGTCACGCAAAGCAGGCCGCCGCATCCGCGGCTCCCTGCTGCGCACCGGAGCACTGCGCGCGGTCGTCTCCCTGCCACCCGGCAGCGCCCAACCGCACAGCGTCGCGCTCCAGTTGTGGGTCCTGCGCGCGGCCCAGGTGGGTCCCGCGGCCGCACCCCCGAGCCAGGACGCCCTCCTCGTGGACGCCACCCAGTTCGCGAGGCCGGGGACGCGCGAACCCAGCCCCGACTGGGACAGTCTCGGTTCCTACGTACTCACCGCGATCGCCGCCCTCGACCAGCCGAAAAGGAAGCTGCCGCAAGGCTCCGTCCGCGTGCCCCTGCTCGACCTGCTCGACGACGAGGTGGACGTCACGCCAGGCCGCTACACGGCGGTGACGGCCGAACCATCCCGGCAGGAACTCGCCGCGCAGTGGGGCGAGTTCGCGTCCCTGGTGACCGATCTGGCCGATCAGGCCCGGCACCTGTCCGGGCTCGGCTTCGAGACCGGAACGGCACAGACCACGACGACGGTGGGAGACCTCGTCAAAGCCGGCGCGCTGACCCTGCGTGCCGGCCAGCAGCCCCCGGACGCAGCCGCACCGGCTCGGGGAGCCTCCGTTCCCCTCCTCACCGTCGCCGATCTCCTGCACGACGGCACTCCCAGCGGGTCGGTCCCCGCCGGTGCGGCCCCGGCCATCGCCGAGGAGGGCGACGTCGTGGTCACCGGAGTGGCCCGTGCGTTCAAGGCGTGGGTGCATGAGGGGCCGCCCATGGCCGTCGGCCCCCAGCTCTACGTCCTGCGCGTGGACGCGGAGAAACTGGAAGGCCATTTCCTCGCCGGCTGCCTGTGCGCGCCGGCCAACGGGCGACAGGCCGGCACCCACGCCTCCAGCTCGTCCAGGGTCGACATCCGGCGCCTCCAGGTGCTCCAGCTCCCCCTGGAGAAGCAGACGGTGTATGCCGAAACCTTCCGTCGCCTGCGGACCTTCGAGGGGCTGCTCACCGCGGCCGACGGTTCGGGCAAGGGGTTGGTGCGGGACATGCGCGACCGGCTCGCGGCAGGCGGACTCACCACCTGACGCGTCCCCTCCGGTCCCGGGGCCGCGGCGCCGAGCCGGCCACCCGCCAGCCGTTACCCGTCACCGCCCCGCATCCTCCTTCACCATGTCCGCGCACTTCTCCCCGATCATCATCGTCGTGATGCACGGATTGACGGTGACGAGGTCCGGCATCGCGGAGCCGTCGGCGACGCGCAGGGACTGGATGCCCTTGACGCGCAGGCGGGCGTCGAGGGGGGCGGTCGGGTCGTCGTTCGCGCCCATTTTCACGGTGCAGGACGGGTGGTAGACGGTGTTGTGCGTCGTGGCGATGTAGTCGAGCAGTTCGGCGTCGGTCGTCACGTCGGGCCCCGGCGCGAGTTCGGCGCCCGCCCAGGGTGCGAGGGCGGGCTGGGCGGCGATCTCGCGGGCCAGCCGCAGCCCGTACGTCATCACCCGCACATCGTGCTCGTCCGTGAAGTACCGCGGGTCGACGCGCGGCTTGTCGCGGAAGTCGCGGGTGCGCAGCCGTACGGTGCCGCGGGAGCGGGCCCGGGTGACGTTGGGAGTCAGGCAGAACGCGTTCTCGCTGGTCGGGTAGCCACGCCGGTAGGTGTTCATGTCGAACGGCATGGAGCCAAAGTGGAACATCAGGTCGGGGCGGTCCAGGCCCGGGCGGGTGTCGACGAAGATGCCGATCTCCCACCATTGCTGGGACGTGGTCACCATGGGCCGCTTGGCCTCCCACATGATGACGCCCTCCGGGTGGTCCTGGAGGTTCTCCCCCACGCCGGGTGCGTCGAGGACCACGTCCACGCCCACGTCCCGCAGATGATCGGCCGGCCCGATGCCCGAGAGCATCAGCAGCTTCGGGGTGTCGATCGCGCCGCAGCTGACGATCGTCTCGCGGCGCGCGGTGACCGTACGGGAGTGGACCAGATCCGGATCGAGGTAGGCGGCGCCCGTGCAGCGCCGGTCGGCGTCGATCAGCAGATGCTTGGCTCGGACCCCGGTGCGTACCTCGAGGTTCGGGCGGTTGCCGAGCACGGGGTGCAGATAGGCGACGGAGGCCGACTGGCGCATGTTGCTCTCGTCGGAGTTGATCTGGAACCAGCCGGCGCCGCGCACCACCGTCGTGCCGGTGTTGAAGGCGGTGGTGGGGATGGCGGCCTCGGCGCACGCCTCCAACAGGGCGGCTCCACAAGGGTCGTTGGGCTGTACGGTGCGGATCGTGACCGGGCCGGTGCGGCCGTGGTGGTCGCCGGGCCCGTCGTTGGTCTCCAGGCGCCGGTAGAGCGGGAAGGTGTCGGCCGCGCCCCAGCCCGAACAGCCCGCAGCTTCCCAGGCGTCGAGGTCCTCGGCCGGCGCCCAGAAGGCGATGCAGGAGTTGTGCGAGGAGCAGCCGCCGAGGACGCGGGCGCGGGCATGCCGCATGTAACTGTTGCCGTGCTCCTGCGGTTCGACGGGGTAGTCCCAGTCGTAGCCGGACTCCAGGAGCCCCATCCAGCGCTCCAGGCGCAGCACGTTGTCGTCGCCGACATCGCTCGGCCCCGCTTCCAGGAGGCAGACCGTGACGGAGGGGTCCTCACTCAGCCGGGCGGCGACGACGCAGCCGGCGGTGCCGCCGCCGACCACCACATAGTCGAACTCGTCCACGTCTGCTCCTTAGCTGCGTATGCCCGGGTAAGCCTGCGTGCGTATCGGCCGGGTGCTCCTACGGTGCGCCGTGAGCCATGGGTTCCGAGGGACCTTCGGAGGAGTGCTCGGCGAGCACACCGGTCTGCTTGCGCTGGACGAACCAGTAGTAGAGGAAGCCGCCGACCCCGACGACGCCGACGAACAGGACGCCGCCCCAGCGCAGATACCAGTGCTGCGGCCCGGTCGCGTTGTAGACCTCCGCGCGCGGCCACAGCAGGTTGACGGTCATGGCGGCGCCCCACAGCACGGCCAGGATGTTGATGGGGACCCCGAAACGGCCGAGCGAGAAACGGCCGGGCGTCCAGCGGCCGCGCAGGCGCTGGATCAGGAGCGGGAGCGTCACCAGCAGATAGGCGATGTAGATCATCACGATGGCGATGCTGGTGACGACGGAGAAGATCTGCGGCTGGTTGATGTTGACGACCAGGATGGCGATGGCCACGACCCCGATCAGGCAGGTGGCGAGGACCGGCGTCTGGAACCTCGGGCTGAGCCGGGCCAGTTTCGAGCCGCCCGGCAGGTTGTTGTCGCGGGCCATCGCGAACGCGAGCCGCAGCCCGGCCGTCTGCACGGACAGGGCGCACACGGTGATGGCGATGACGACGCACCACAGCACGACCACGCCGATGGTGTGGCCGAGTGCGGCCTTCACCACGTACTGCAGGCCGTCCACGGACAGCTCCTTCGCGTGCAGATCCGGGGCGGCGAGCAGCGCGAAGAGCAGGATCAGGCCGCCGAGGAGGAAGGAGGCGATGAGGGCGCGCAGGATGGCGCGCGGCGCGTTGCGGGCGGGGTCGATGGACTCCTCGCCGAGCGAGGAGGCGGTGTCGAAGCCGTACATCACGTACGCCGATGCGAGCGAGGCGGTGAGGAACGCGCCGAGGTAGCCGAGCGACTGCCCCTGTCCGTATCCGTCGGTCTGCACGATGGCGCTCGGACCGCGGGTGATGTGCGCGGCGAGCAGCGCGACGAGGACGACGGCCGCGACGAGTTCGATGAAGACACCGGCGGAGTTGATGGTGGCCATCAGCTTGACGCCGAACGCGTTCACGAGGGTGGTGAACAGGATGAGGATGGTGCCGAGCAGCACCGCGTTGGCGGCCTTGTCGTACTTGCCGGTGCCGTCGCCGATGACCTGGAAGAAGCTGGAGATCTGAGGGAGCGTCAGCTGATAGGCGAGGGCGACGGCGGCGAGCGACACCATCGTCGCGACCGTCATCATCCAGCCCGCGAGCCAGCCGACGTGCGGTCCGCCCGAGTGCTTCGACCAGTTGTAGACGGAGCCCGCGACGGGGAAGCGGGCGGCGAGCTCGCAGAAGCACAGGGCCACCATCAGCTGGCCGAGGAAGACCATCGGCCACGACCACCAGTAGGTGGGCCCGCCGAAGCTGACACCGAAGTAGAACAGCTGAAAGGTGCCGGTCAGGATGGAGATGTAGCTGATGCCGGCGGCGAAGGTGTGGAAGTTGCCGAGCGTCCGCTTCAGACCCGGCTTGTAGCCGAGTTCGGTGAGCGCCGCGTCTTGGTCGGAGGACGCGTTGCTGGCCGGTTGGTCCGGGCCGGGCGGGGTGTCCGCCATGACAGTCTCCTCGTTCCGAACGGGCTGGGGCACAGGGCGGTGGCTGAGGGCGGTGGCTGGACTGAGGTCAGTCGAACCAGCGCTGCGGCTCGGCCGCGGTGTTGCGCCAGACGTGCTTGGCCTCGGTGTATTCGGCGAGCCCCGCGGGGCCCAGTTCGCGGCCCACTCCGGACTGCTTCATGCCGCCCCATTCGGCCTGCGGGACATAGGGGTGGAAGTCGTTGATCCAAACGGTGCCGACCCGCAGGCCCGCGGCCACCCGGTGCGCCCGGCCCTCGTCCGTCGTCCACACGGCGCCGGCGAGGCCGTAGACCGTGTCGTTGGCGAGCGCCAGCGCCTCGGCCTCGCCGCGGAACCGCTCGACCGTCACCACCGGGCCGAACGACTCGTCCTGCACGACGGACATCTGCGGGGTGCACTCGTCGAGGATCGTCGGCGGGTAGTAGAAGCCGTTCGCGAGCGCCGGATCGTCGGGCCGGGCACCACCGAGCCGCAGGACGGCGCCTTCGGCGACACCGGCGGCGACATACGCCTCGACCTTGTCGCGGTGCGCGGCCGAGATGAGGGGGCCGGTGCGCGCGTGCTCGTCGAACGGGCCGCCCATGCGGATCCGCCCGGCGCGTGCGGCGAGTTCGTCGACGAACCGGTCGTGCAGCTCGTCCTCGACCAGGAGGCGGGCGCCGGCCGAGCAGACCTGTCCCGAATGCAGGAAGACGGCCATGAGCGCGTAGTCGACGGCGGTGTCGAAGTCCGCGTCGGCGAAGACGATGTTGGGGTTCTTGCCGCCGAGTTCGAGGGCGATCTTCTTCACGGTGGGAGCGGCGGCCGCCATGATGCTCCGGCCGGTGGCGAGACCGCCGGTGAAGGAGACCAGATCGACCCGCTCGTCCGTGGTCAGCGGCGCGCCGACGACGGCTCCGGACCCCAGAATCAAGTTGGCCGCCCCATCCGGAAGTCCGGCCTCCTGGAGGAGCCTCATCAGCATGATCGCGGTGTGCGGTGTCAGCTCGCTCGGCTTGAGGACGAAGGTGTTGCCCGCCGCGAGCGCGGGCGCGACCTTCCACGCGGTCTGAAGGAGCGGGTAGTTCCAGGGGGTGATCAGGGAGCAGACACCGACCGGCTCATGGACGACGCGGCTGTCGACCGTCGGAGTGCCGGTGTCGACGATCCGGTCCGCGCCACCGGCCGCGACGAGATTGCCGAAGTAGCGGAAACAGTTCGCGATGTCGTCCATGTCGTACTCCGACTCGACCAGGCGCTTGCCCGTGTCGAGCGACTCCGCCCGCGCGAAATCGGCTTTGTCGCGTACGAGGAGGTCGGCGACCCGGAGCAGCAGCGCGGCCCGGTCCATGACCGCGGTGCGCGGCCACGGGCCACGGTCGAACGCGTCGCGGGCGGCGGCCACGGCGGCGGCCGCGTCCTGCGGGCCTGCCTCGTCCACCTGGGCGACCAGGGTGCCGTCGGCGGGACATCTGATCTCCCGCTTGTGCCCCTCCGCAGCCGCCGTCCACCGGCCGGCGATGAACAGCTCGGGCATGGCAATCCTCCAGGTCAGGCCCTGCGGCACAGCCGGCATGGGGATGCCGTCCACTGCGGCACGGCCCGTCTTCACGACGGACGGTTGACCTGTCAGACGTAACACGGCCCAGAGCGGCGCGCACGGCGGCCGTAGGGCGGGCCCGGCGGCCCGACTGGAGTGGGCGGCGGCCCGCACTGGCGTGCGCGGGGCCGGGCTGGGGTGCGCGGCGGCCCGCACCGAAGCGCCCGGCAGCCCGCACCGGGGTCACACCGCTTCTCCCGGGCGGGCCGCCATGAGGCCGCGGGGCCCTGGCGCGCGTCAGGCACGCATGGGGGTGGCCCTGGCACACGCCTCAGGCGTGGCCCTGGCACACGGCTCAGGCGTGGGCGTGGCCCGGCGTGGCGGGCCTGCGGGTGTGGGCGTGGTGTGCGACGCCCGACGGGCCGCGGGCCTGGAGGCGCTGGAGCCACAGGGACGCCAGGCCCAGCAGGGCGCTGAAGATGGCCAGGAGCAGGGCCGACACCCACATCTGCCGGCTGCCCGGAGACTCCCACGCCGTCCAGGCGGTCGACGCCGCCCACAGAGCGAGGCCCAGGGCGTAGAAGGCACGGACCTGGCGCAGTTGCCGCACGGCCCGCAGGGACACGACGAGTTCGGTCTTGGATGCCATGCCGGCCCGTGTACCCCGGCGAGCACCGTTCAATATGCGCCGGCTTCGTGTCGCCATGCACCGGTTTCTCGCCATGCGCCGGTTTCGTACCGCCATGCACCGGTTTACGCATCATTGGCGCGGCTGTCCGGTTAACGGCGCGGTTATCCGGTCAATGGTGCACCTGTCCGGGCCCCTGCCGGTCACCGAGCCCTTCGACGGTGCGACGGGCCGCCGCGCCCTCGCCGTTGGCCAGCCCGTCGTCGGCGGGCAGGCCCAGCGCGGCGCCGCAGTGCCGGCACAGGCGGCCGTCCTCGGCGGGTGTGCCGCACGCCTTGCAGAAGCGGTTGCCGGTGTCGTTCTGTGTCTGCTCAGCCTGCTCAGCCATGAGACCTCCTAGGGGATGGGAACTCCGTCCGGTGCGGAGTACCCCCTTCCACCGATGGTGAACGGGGGGCCGGCACCGCGCAGAGGACGGCGTCGGACGAGGCCATGACATCCGCGAGGTCGCCTCGGCCCCACGCCGAGCGGGCACAGGGCCCAGGGCCCGGGCCTGGTCGACGGCGCCGTACTCCGCGTCACCCGCCTGGTCCGACGTCACATCGTTCCCGGGTGATATTCGCTTGCTTGCCGCCCTGAGCGGCGATGCAATGGGCCGCATGATCATCCATACGATGGGCGCGCTCGTCCCGCTGTCCCCGCCCGGCTGGGTCGAGGCGGGTCAACACCTGCTCGCCGGGCTTGAGTTGGGGGTTCGGGACGTCAACGCGGGCGGCGGGATCGCGGGCCGGCCGCTCGTGCTTGAGGTCCGGGACACGGCCGCCGATCCACACCGGGCCGCGGCGGCCGTGACGGAACTGGCCGGGCTCGGCGTGGCCGCGGTGACGGGCGAGTTCCACAGCGTCGCCGCACGGGCCGCCGCCGAGCGGGCCGACGCACTTGGTGTGCCGTACCTCTGCTCGTCGGCGGTGCTCGACGCGCTCACCGAGCAGCCGAGCGACCGGATCGCGCGCCTTGCCCCCGCCCAGTCCCACGGCTGGCGGATCTACGGTGACTTCCTCCTCGCCGCGGGCCACCGCCGCATCGCCGTGGCGACCCAGCCGAGCATCTACTGGGCCTCCGGCACCCGCATCCTGCGGGAGCATCTCGCTCCGCACGGCGCCACCGTCGTCGAACTCGACACGGGCGCGCTCTCCCCCGAGGCGCTGTGCGCCGAACTCGTCGAGGACCGGGCTAGCGCGCTTCTGCTCCTGGTCGGCCACCCGGAACCGGCGGTCCCCATCGTCAGGTCCATACGCCGCGACCCGCGTCTCGCCGGTCTCCTGATCGGCGCTCCGGCCGGCCAGCCGGAGCTGCCGCAATGGGCGGAGCTGCTAGGGGGCGAGGGCGCCGCCGTCCCGTTCCTGCGCTATCTGCCCGAGCGGCCGACCCCGCTCGGTACGCACGTCGAGGCGGCCCTGCGCGAACGCCTGTGCCAGACGCCGTCCTTCGTCGCGTTCGAGGGATACGACGCGATCGTCGTCCTCGCCGAAGCCCTGCGCACACACGGCGCAGTCGGCTCCTGGCCGGATGTCGCCGTCGAGGGCACCCGCGGCCAGATCCGCTTCTCCCGGATGCCGGGCATCGGCGTCTGGCAGTGGGCCTGGCCCCCGGTGCAGGTCGCAGACCGGGACCCGGCCGACCTCACCCGTTTCCGGGTTCTCCACTCCGGCTGAGGCCGTGCGGTACGCGTCGAGGCGTCGACTGTGCGATGGGCGCTGAGGCGCGGCGAGTGGGCGGGCCCGGGCCGTCCAGGCCCGAGTTGGGTTGAGTCGGCCTCCCCGGTGTGCTTCGCCCGAGTTGGTTCCAGCCGGCCCGAGTCGTCACCTCGGCGTCGTACCCGCAACACCCCTCGTTCCGACTTCCCTGCGAACCTGCGGGCCGTCGCCCCTCGCGAGCCGCCGCCTCGCGGGACTCCGAGAGGCCCCCCTCTCCGGAAGGTCTCTCAGTGAAGCGCAGTGCATCCCTGGCCGCCGCCCTGGCCGTGTCCCTGGCCGTGTCCCTGGCCGCCTCCGTGCTCGTCTCCAGCGCCGCCTCCGCACACGACCGGGCCGAGGGGCCCCGCGCGGTCCGGGGGCTGTACGGGACGAAGGCCCCGTACGCGCCGCAGCAGTCGGCCTCGCGGTATCAGCCGGTGCCCAACGGGTTCACGGCGGTGTTCACCGAGAACGTGGCCCGGCACGGTTCGCGCGCCATGACGGACAGCGGGGACGGCGACGCGGTACTCGCCGTTCTTCAGCGCGCCCAGGAGCAGAACGCGCTGACCGGACTCGGCACACGGCTCGCTCCGCAGGTGCGGGCGCTGCTGAGCGCCGCGGCCGGACTCGGTTACGGCAACCTGTCCGGCCGGGGTGTCCAGGAGGAGCGGGGGATCGCCGAGCGGATGGAGCAGCGGGAGCCGCGGCTGTTCCGTACCATCGCCGCCGGGCGGGAGCCGATCGAGGTCGAGACGTCGGGAGTGGCACGCGCCGTGGCCAGCGCGCGTGCCTTCACCGCAGGCCTCGCGGCCGCCGACCCCGCCGTGGGCGGCCTGATCAGGGATCCGGTCACCGACAAGGATCTGCTGTACTTCCACAAACAGCCGCAGAACGCCGACTACCAGGCCTATCTCTCCGGCGACCCTCAACTGGCCGCCGTACTGGGGCAGATCAACGACGCGCCCCGCACCGCGAGTACGGCAGGCCACGTCGTGTCGCGGCTGTTCCGTGCCGACTTCGCCGCCTCGATGTCCGCCGACGACCGCATCGCCTTCGCCCGCTCCCTCTACCAACTCTTCAGCGCGGCACCCGACTTGGCGGTCGAAGCGCCGAGCGTCGACCTTGGTCCGTTTCTGACGCGCGCCGACGCGCAGTGGTTCGCCTACCTCGACGACGCCGAGGAGTTCTACCAGAAGGGTCCCGCGTTCGCCGGGCGCACCATCACCTACAAGATGGCCGATGGGCTCCTGGACGACCTCCTTGCGCGGGCCGAGGCCAAGGCGGCCGGTACGAGCAGCACCGGCGCGGTGCTCCGGTTCACCCACGCCGAGGAGATCGAGCCGCTCGCCGCCCTGCTGGGTCTGCCGGGCAGCACCCGCCCCGCGCCGCCGGGCACCCCGTACACCTACGCCACCAATCCCTGGCGCGGCGCCCGGGTGGCACCGATGGCCGCCAACATCCAATGGGATCTGTACGCGAACACCCCACAGGAGGGCAAGCCCGCCAGGTTCCTGGTCCGCATGGTCTACAACGAGAAGGAGGCGGCCTTCAAGCCCGCCTGCGAACCCATCGCAAAGGGCAGCTACTTCTACGACCTGACGACATTGCGGAACTGCCTCAAGTAGCTGCCGCAAGTAGCCGTCTCAAGTCTCAAGTGGCCTCCCCACGTGGCGTCTTCGGGGCTGCTACGTCAGGACGGGCAGCGACGCCAGGCCGCGGACCAGCCGGGTGTGCCGCCATGGGAGCCGGTCCGGCGGCACCGCGAGGCGGAGACCGGGGAAGCGGGCGAGGAGCGCGCGCAGGACGATCTCCCCTTCCGCCTTGGCGAGCGGAGCGCCGACGCACCGGTGGATGCCGTGGCCGAAACCGAGGTGGGCGGCGGCGTCCCGGTCCCAGTCGAGCCGGTCGGGCGCGGCGAACCGCTCCGGGTCGCGGTTGGCGGCGCCGAGGGCGATGGCCACCGGGGCGCCCGCCGGGATTTCGGCGCTGCCCAGGGTGAAGGCCTCCGTCGCGTACCGGAAGGTCGCTGTGCTGACGGGGGAATCGAAGCGCAGCAGTTCGTCCAGGGCGGCCGGCACGCGGTCGGGGTCTTCGCGCAGGACGGCGAGGGCGTCGGGGTGCAGGAGCAGGGCGAGGACGGCGTTGCCCAGGAAGTTGGTCGTGGTCTCGTGCCCGGCGATCAGGAGCAGCACGGCGAGGGAGACCAGTTCCTCCTCGCTGAGCCGGTCGTCACCGTCGCGCGCCGCGATGAGCTGGTCGAGGAGCGAACGGCCCGGCCGTGCGCGCTTGGCCGCGATGAGGCCGGTCATGTACGCCGCCATGGAGTGCGAGGCGGCGTCGATGAGGTCCGAATTCCCCGCGGCGAACAGCTCGCCGGACCAGCGCTGTACGGCGGGACGCTCGGCCTCCGGTACGCCCAGTAGCTCGCAGATCACGATCACGGGTAGCGGGACCGCCAGCGTGCCGACGAAATCGGTCTGTTCACCGGCGGGCCACCGGTCGAGCAAGTCGTCGGTGACCCGGGCGATGAACGGACGCATCCGGGCGACGGCTCCGGTGGTGAACGCCTTGGTCACGAGCTTGCGCAGGCGGGTGTGGCGGGGTGGGTCGGTGGCCAGCATGGTGTGCGCCACCGCGGGGTGCAGTCGCCGTCGTGACTCCTTGCCGGCGAAGAACGCGGCCGTGTCCTTGGAGAGCCGGGGATCGGCGAGCGCCTCCCTGGCCTGCGCGTAGCCGGTGACCAGGTAGCCCGCGTGCGTTTCTGCCCCGATCGCCATGGGCTGCACGGGGCAGGTGCGGCGCAGGGCGGCGTAGGCGGGGTACGGGTTACGGAGGAACAGGGGGTCTCGCGTCGGATCGGTCACCCCGCCAGGCTCCGGCCGGGCCGGGCCGGGACCCGTCAGCGACACGCCCAACGGGGCATGGCGGGGCTGGCAGTTGGCCTCGCTCTGGTGTTGGTGACCTGCTCAATCGGCATGGGTGGGGATAAGTCGGTTGTGAGCTCGGGCAGTTCGGAGCGTCGCCGGTTGGGGTCTCTGTCGGCCCGTGCCAGAGACTTGCGCGGTTCCCCGCGGGGCTGGCGGTGCCGGTGCCGCCGGTGCTGGCCCGCATGGGCGATTACAGCTCGCCCGCTGACGCTCTCAGTCGAAGGAGTCGCTCTCCGGCTTCGCTCGGTCCTTGGCTCGGCGGCCGACGACCGCTGCTGCCGCCACCGCGCTGCCGAGGAAGGCGAGGGCAACGGTCCAGGGCTGGTCGACGACATGGTCCGTGGCGTGGTCCAGCGAGTAGCGGCCGGCTCCGGTGAGGCCGATCGCGGCGGCGGAGAAGCCGAGGAACGCCGGGTACTCGAACCCGCCGGCCTGGGCGAAGAAACCGGCCGGCGCGTGCACTGAGACCGCGCCCGCCATGGCACCGGCCGCGGCGGCCCCGGCGGCGGGGGTGGCGAGGCCGAGGGCCAGTAGCGCGCCGCCGCCCATCTCGCCGAGCCCGGCGGCGATCGCGCTCTGCTTGCCGGGGCGGAAGCCCATGTGCTCCATGGCGGCGGCGGTGCCGTCGAGCCCGGCGCCGCCGAAGCAGCCGAAGAGTTTCTGGGCGCCGTGCGCCATGAGGACCACGCCGGTGCCGGTCCGCAGCACGAGCAGTCCCAGGTCGCGTCGGTTGAGGCAGGTCATGGCGTCTCCAGAAGCGTGGGGCCGATGGGCTCGACTCCCACTCTCGGGTGCCGGTGAAGCCGACCCTCAGCGTTGCTGGGCCGTACGGGTCACGACGCCCGGGGTTGCAGGGCCCGCGCGGCCCGTCGCACGCCAGTGGTGGCCGGTCTCGCCCTGGGCCGTTTCGATCCCGCCGTGCAGATCGGCCGCCGCGTCGATCGCCGAGCCGGCCGAGACGCACAGGCAGCCCAACAGGACGGCGGCTATCAGCCGGGCCCCGGCCGAGCGCGCGAGCCCCGCCGCGGGGTGGCGGTCGAGCAGGGCGGCGACGCGACGCGGCACCGGCCCCGCGGTCGCGGCGAGCACCGCGCGGGGCCGGGAGGGGACGGCGCGGGAGGCGAGGGCGGCGCGGCCGATCGCGCGTGCGGCGAGCCTGCGGTCACCGACGGCCGCCGCGGCGTACTCGTCGGCCGAGCGCTCCAGGGCGAACGCCAGCGGCGCGCGCAGCGGACGCAGGCCCGGATGACAGTGTCCGGCGAGCTCGGCGGCGGCAAGGAACAGATGGTGTCGGCCGAGGAGATGGGCCCGCTCATGGGCGAACAGGGCTTCCCGCTCGGCGGGTTCGAGGGTGCGCAGCATGCCGGTGGTGACGACGATCCGTCCCGGGCGGCCGGGCAGTGCGTACGCGTCGGGGTTGGGGTCCCGCAGTACGGCGAGCTCGCTCCCCGCGGGCCTCAACCGGGCGCGGGCAGCGCGCAGTTCGGCGAGATGACGGCGTACCGTGCGGATCACGGCGGCCGCCGAGAGGGTGACGAGCGCGGCGGCGGTGGCCGCGGCGGGGAAGGCGAGCCACGCGGGCAGCGTGTCCAGCGGGGCCGTCAGGTTGCCCAGTGCGGCGACGAAGGGCAGCCGGAGCGCTCCGGCCAGCGCGATCAGGCCGAGCGCCGCCGTCGAGCAGAGGGCGAGGCCGGTCGCCGCGGCGGCGAGCAGCCAGCCGGCCGGGCGGGGCGGCAGCGCATCGGCGAGCCGGCGTGCCGCGGGGACCGCGAGGAAGGGGACGAGGAGCGGGATCCACACCGAGAAGATCATCCGCCGTCGCCCCCGGACTCCCTCAACAGGCCCCCGGCCCCTTCCAGGCCACCGCGCCCGGCGAGCCCTCCCGGGTCACCGCTTCCGGGCACGTCCAAGTCAGCGCTTTCGGACCTCTCCAGCACACCCCCGGCCCCTTCCAGGCCACCGCGCCCAGACCTCCCCAGCACACCATCCGGCACCTCCAGGTCACCGCCCCCGGATCCTTCCAGCAGGGAGCGCAGGAGCCGCTCGTCCTCGTCGCTGAGCTGCGAGACGAAGCGGGCCAGGACCGTGGAGCGGTCCTCCTCCTTGGCCAGCTCGGTGTGCATACGGCGGGCGGTGAGGCCCGGTGCGTCCTCCGTGGGTGTGTACGTGTAGCCGCGCCCGGCGCGGCGCCGGGTGACCGCTCCCTTGTCGTGGAGCCGGCTCAGGATCGTGGTGACGGTGGTGCGGGCGAGACCGCCGCCGAGCTGCGCCTGGACCTCGCCCGGCGTGAGCGGCGCCTCCGCGGCCCAGAGCGCCGCGAGGACCCCGGCCTCCAGCTCGCCCGCCGGCCGTCTCGGCTCCCCGTGCCCGACGCCTCCCCTGGCAGTCATGGGACACTCCTCCCGCTCGTTCGTCTACAGTGCTGTAGACCGTCTTCATCACTGTAGTCAGCCGGGCCACGCTCGTTCCCCCGACGACCGGCCCGACCACCATTATGGGAGGGCCCTCTGACATGTCAGCCGTACCCCTGCTCGCCGCCTCGGCCCCCCAGGCCGTGAACATCCTCGACGCGGGCTCGCTGCTGTCCGCGTTCGGCGCCCTGGGCGTCGCCGTGGTGCTCTTCGCCGAGACCGGCCTGCTCGTGGGCTTTCTCCTGCCGGGCGACTCCCTGCTGTTCACCGCGGGGCTGCTCAGTGTGCCCGGTGGCGACGGGCCCGTCACGCTGTCGCTCCCCCAGGTTCTGGTCTGCTCGGTGGCCGGCGCCCTGGTCGGTGCCCAGGTGGGGTACTGGATCGGCCGCCGCGGTGGCCGGGCCCTGCTGGCCCGCAGCAAGTCCCGCAAACTGCACGAGGGAGCGGCCCGCGCCGAGGAGCTGCTCGCCAAGTACGGGCACGCGAAGGCGATCGTCCTGGCGCGCTTCGTGCCGATCGTGCGCACGGTCCTGAACCCGCTCGCGGGCGCCCTCGGCGTACCGGCCCGCGTCTTCACCCTCTGGCAGGTCGCGGGCGGGCTCGTCTGGACCTGCGCGCTGGTGCTCGGCGGCTACGCGCTCGGCTCGTCCGTGCCGAACATCGACCACTATCTGCTGCCCCTCGTCGCCCTGGTCGTGGCGGTGTCGCTCACGCCGGTCGCCCTGGAGGTGCTGCGCGCCCGCCGTGCGCGTACGGCCGCCGAGGAGAGCCGCTGATGCACGCCGCCCGGTGGCCGTCGCACGCCGGTACCCGTCATCGCAGCGGTGTCCGCCATCACGGCGGCCGGCCCGGCGATGGCGACCGGCGTGGGTCGCGGTGACCGGGACAGGCGGTGCGGTCGGCGGTGACCGCCCGATGAAAGCCGGCGGTGACCGCCCGGCGAGGACGGCCCGGCGCACCGGTATGGCCGCCGCCCTCCTGCTCGCGCTGTTCGTCCTGCTCACCGTGGCCGTCACCGTCCGGCATGGCGCCCCGCTCCCCGGCGACCTCGCCCTGCACCGTTGGCCCCTCAGTCACCGTCCCCCGGTCGCCGTGGCCACCGCGCGCGCCGTCACGGCGACCGGCAGCGGGGCCGTGCCCTATGTCCTTGCCGTCGTCGCGGGTCTGCTGGCGGGCCGCGGTGGCAAAGGGCGCCGGTACGCGGTGGCCGGGGCGCTCGTGGTGCTCGTCCTCGGCCAGCTGGTGCGGTACGGCGTGATGCTTGCGGTCGCCCGCCCCCGCCCTGCCCCGTTCGACTGGGTGACCACGGCGTCCGGGTTCTCCTTTCCCTCGGGGCACACCACCACCAGCGCCCTCACCGCGGGGCTGCTCGCCTGGGCGGTGCTGAGCCGTTGCACCCTCGCGGCCGCCCGCCCGGCCATCGCCGTACTCTGCCTGTGGGCGGTGGCCGTCGGGCTCTCCCGGGTCTACCTCGGAGTGCACTGGGCGAGCGACGTCCTGGGCGGCTGGCTCTTCGCCTCGCTCTGGCTCTGCCTCGCGGCCCTGGCCACCGCGCCCCGGGGACGCTTCGCGTTCCGGCGCCCGACCGGCCATGTCGGCGCGCCCCTGGAGTCGCGCCCACCGAGCGGTTCATGACGCCTCGACAGACGCTTTTTCAGGGTAGTTGGACACCTCGTCGTCCGAATCCGGACGATCATCGACCGCATCCGGATCAGCAGCGCGTCGGCACCGCACCCGCATCCGGATCAGCAGCGAGTCCGCAGCCGCATCCGGGTCAGCAGGCGGCCATGCAGTCTCCGCAGTAGCGGTCCGCTTCGGTGAGTTCCGGTCGGGCCGGCCGTGCCGCCGCCGCCTTTTCGAGGCTGCGGCCGCACAGGGTGGTGGGGTCCTGGTCGCTCATGACGTGCCACAGGAGTGCGGCGCGGCTCTGTGCGTCCATCCCGTCGAGAACCGCTTCCGCTCGCAGTTCGTGCATGGTGTGCTCCCTCCGCCCCGGGCTTGCGCCGGGGCCGCTGGCGGCTCCGGGTCCCGGGCCGCCGGTGCGTGCGGCCACGCCGCCCGGCCGGGACCCGCTTCCGTTCTTCGAGGGGACCCCGGGCTCCGCGTGTCCGCCTCTCGGCGCAGTCGCGAGGCGGCCGCGAAATCGGGCGTGGCGCCCCCGACGGCATACATCACCGCAGGGTGCGCCGGTCGGGTCAGCTTCGGGCAAAGCGGGGAGCGCGACACCCGATCGAGTGATCTTTGGCGGAGCGGCCCTTCAACTGGGCGCCTTCGGCACCGCCTTGCGGCGCGGCCGTCTCAGGCGGCCTTGAAGTAGGCGTTCCAGCCGCCCGGAGGGGCCTGCCCCACTTCGAGTGAGCGCAGTCGGTCGAGAACCTTCGGGTCCTGCTCGTCGAGCCAGTCCACGAACTGGCGGAACGACACCAGGCGTACGTCCGGCTTGCCCGCCATCGCCTTCAGCGCCTCCTCGACGGCGTCCATGTAGATGCCGCCGTTCCACTCCTCGAAGTGGTTGCCGATGTAGAAGGGCGCGCGATTGGTCTCGTACGCCCGCTTGAAGCCCGCCAGGTACGAGGCGGTGGCCTGGGCCCGCCAGCCCGGGTAGCGCGACGTCATGCCCTTGGTGGAGTTCTTCGACTGGTTGGCGAGGATGTTGTAGTCCATCGACAGGACCTCGAAGGAGTGCCCGGGGAAGGGGATGCCCTGGAGCGGCAGGTCCCATACGCCGTGGCGTTTGTCGGGCCACTTCTGACGGCCGCCGGGCGACGAGGCGTCATAGCGCCAGCCCCGGTCCTGTACGGCGGGCAGCAGGTTGTCCTGGCCCAGCAGACACGGCGTACGGCCGCCGACGAGTTCCCTGTGGTAGTCGAACGGTAGTGGGTCCTCCTCGCCCCAGCCCGTGTTGGTGCGCCATTCGGTGACGAAGGAGACGGCCTGGTCGATCTCGCTGTTCCACTGGGCGGGCGTCCAGTTGGCGACCGATCCGGAGCCGCCGCAGAAGTGGCCGTTGAAGTGGGTGCCGATCTCGTGGCCGTCCAGCCAGGCCTGGCGGGTGTACTTCAGCGTCTCCCTGACGTGGGCGTCGCTGAGGTAGCCGATGTCGGAGGCGCCGACGGGGTTGTTCGGCGGGCGGTAGAGGCTCCGCTTGGACTCGGGGAGCAGATAGAGGCCGGAGAGGAAGAACGTCATGCCGGCGCCGTGGTCCCTCGCCAGGTCGAGGAAGCGCGGGAAGAGCCCGTTGCCGACCTCGCCCGCCCCGTCCCAGGAGAAGATCACGAACTGCGGCGGAGTCTCGCCGGGTTCGAGCCGAACGGGCTTGCCGGGCTGGTTGGGCTGCCTTCCGGTGTCCGCCGTCGAACCGTCACCGATCAGTCTGGCCTGCGTCTTCGCCTTCCCCGGCCCTTGCCCGAGACCGGGCCGGCCCGGCTGGCCGGCGCTCCCGCCCCCCGAGCCACCGCACCCGGCGAGCCCCGCCGCGGCGACCGCTCCAAGTCCCGCGCCCAGCAATCCCCTTCGACTGATGTCTGGCATGCCTGCTCCCGTCACTGATCCCACGGACGCCTGATGTGTAGACCAAAGACGGCTGAATTAACCCGATTTCCACCTAATGTGAGCCGCTCGCCCCCTCCTGTGAGCCCAGTGGCCGACGGCCCCGCCCGAGTCCGCCACACCTCTCCACGGGGCAGGCAAAGCGGAGTTAAAGCACTGGCCATGTCGACCCCATCGCCCGGCCACCCCAACTCGCTTCGGCCGAGCCCCCTTTCCGCTCATTGATGTCACCTTGACGATAAGGGAGTCGGCCGCCTATCGTCATGCTGACGAAAAGAAAGGGGCTTCCCATGGCCGACATCTCCCGGCGCTTCGGACGGCGCCATCTGCGGTCCGCGCCCACCTCGCACATCCGCCACCACAGGAACGGAAGCCTCGCCCACGACGGGACCGGTCTGAGCTTCTGGTTCCGGCCGCTGAGCGCCGCGCTCTCCGAAGTGCCGGTCAACGACCGGGAGCTGGCCATGGCCTTCCACGCGCGCACCGCCGACTTCCAGGACGTCACTGTGCAGGCGACCGTGACCTACCGGATCAGCGAGCCGGGCACCGCCGCCGACCGGCTCGACTTCTCGATCGACCCGGACACCGGGATCTGGCGGGGCGATCCGCTGGAGCAGCTGTCGACGCTGCTGACCGAGACGGCACAGCAGCACGCCCTCGACGTGCTGGCGCGCACCGAGCTCGCGGCCGCGCTCGCCGACGGGGTCGCCGCGGTACGGGAGCGGATCGCGGCCGGGCTCGCGGCGGAGCCCCGGCTGCCCGCGACCGGCATCGAGGTCGTGGCGACGCGGGTCGTCGCGATCCGCCCCGAGCCCGAGGTGGAGCGCGCGCTGCGCACCCCGGCGCGCGAGCGGATCCAGCAGGAGGCGGACCGCGCGACGTACGAACGGCGGGCGGTGGCCGTCGAGCGGGAGCGGACCATCGCCGAGAACGAACTCGCCAGCCGCATCGAACTGGCCCGCCGGGAGGAGGAGTTGGTGGAGCAGCACGGCACCAACACCCGGCGCGAGGCCGAGGAGGCAGCGGCGGCGGACGCGGTGCGCACCGAAGCGGAGGCCGCCCGCACGGTACGGCTGGCCGAAGCCCAGGCACAGGCGGCCCGCGTGTCGGGCGAGGCCCGGGCCGGGGCGCAGGGCGCCTGGCTCCGGGTGCACGGCGAGGCGGACCCGGCCACGCTGCACGCTCTGGCCGCGACCCGGCTCGCCGAGAACCTGCCGCGCATCGAGAGCCTCACTCTCTCCCCCGACCTGCTCACCGACGTGCTGGTCCGGCTCGGCCGAGGGGGGCGGGCATGAGTCTGGCCCCGCGGGCGGTGCTCGTCCATCGCGCCTCGGAGTACGAGGAGTTGCTGGCCCGGCACGGCACGCACGGCCAGGCCGACTTCTTCCTCTCCTCGCGGGGCCGGTCCATCCGCGAGGGGGCCGACCGCCATCACCGGGCGGCGCGTGCCGTGGCCGACGTGGCGGCGGCCGTGCCCCCGACGTGGCGCCAGGCCCGGGTGGAGCGCGGCGACCTCGACCGCTTCCTGTTCGCCCCGGAGGACGTGATCGTGGTGGTCGGCCAGGACGGCCTCGTCGCCAACGCCGCGAAGTACCTGTCGGGGCAGCCGGTCATCGGCATCGATCCGGAGCCGGGACGCAACCCCGGCGTCCTGGTGCGCCATCGGCCCTCCTCCGCTGCCGCGCTCCTGGCCGCGGCGGCCGCACCCGGGCGCACGGTCGAGGAACTCACCATGGTGGAGGCGCTCACCGAGGACCGCGAGCGTCTGCTCGCGCTCAACGAGGTCTACCTCGGCGCCCCGGGCCATCAGACGGCCCGTTACCGCATCGGCTCCGACGACCCGTCCGCCACCATGGAGGCGCAGGCGTCCTCCGGCGTCCTGGTCGGCACGGGTACGGGTGCCACCGGATGGCTGGGTTCGCTGGGGCGGCTGCGCGCCGACGCGCCGGCGCTGCCGGGCCGCACCGATCGCCGCCTGGTGTGGTTCGTGCGCGAGGCGTGGGCCTCGCCCGTGACCGGCACCGCGTTCGTCGACGGAGAGCTGCGCCGCTCCCAACGGCTGCGTGTCACCGTCGAGTCGGACCGCCTGGTCGCGTTCGGGGACGGCATGGAGAGCGACGCGCTGGACCTGACGTGGGGTCAGTCGGTGAGCGTCGGCATCGCGGAGACGGCGCTGCGCCTGGTGGATTGAGCGGCCGGGCGCGGGTGCCGCCGCCGGGCCCCGGGGGCCCGAACTCCGCGCGTCAGCGGGCCGTGACCGGCGATTGTCAGTGGCGTACGGCATCGTGAACGGTGAGCCCGTACTGCCGAGGGAAGGCCGCCGATGACCACCACCATTGTGATGACATCCCATGAACGCTCCGCCGCACAGGCCTATCTGCGTCTGCTGAGCACCGTCCGCGCGGCTCTCGACTCCCCTGCCGAGCGCCCCCTGGCCCCGCTCGCGCTCGAAGGAGTCATCGCCGAGGCGGACGACGCGCTCGCGCGGGCGGGGCTCGCGGGCAACGAGGCCGCGCTGTTCACGCTCGTGGGCAGCCTGCACACCGGCGGGGCGCCCGCGCCCGGGCAGGCCGGGCCGTGAGCACCCCGGTGTGGGGCGGCAGGGCCCCGGTGCGGGGCGGCGGGGTCAGCGCTTGTGCCCGACACCGCCGTACATGGCCACCTCGTCGGGGAGCGTGCCGGCCTCCTCGGGGCGCCAGCGCGAGCACGACACCACACCGGGTTCCAGCAGGTCGAGCCCCTCGAAGAACCGGGCCACCTGCTCCGGTGTGCGTTGGGTCAGCTTCGGCGTGCCGTGCTGGTTCCAGAACGCCACGGCGTCGTCGACGTCGGGCATCGCCGGA
This sequence comes from Streptomyces sp. NPDC048361, assembly GCF_040651795.1. Taxonomy (NCBI): domain Bacteria; kingdom Bacillati; phylum Actinomycetota; class Actinomycetes; order Kitasatosporales; family Streptomycetaceae; genus Streptomyces; species Streptomyces sp. NPDC048361. The sequence continues at coordinate 79,160 of NZ_JBEZKW010000008.1, read as the reverse complement.
CTGGTGATGGTGTGCGAGAGCACGAGGTAGCTGCCGGGGGCGAGTTCCTTCATCAGGTTGTTCACGAGCGCGCGTGCTTCGGCCTCGTCCGGGATGAAGATGACGACTCCGAGCAGCATGAGGGCGACCGGCCGGCTCAGGTCGAGCGTCTTGGCCGCGTGCTCCAGGATGCTCGCGCTGTCCCGCAGGTCGGCGTCGAGGTAGTCCGTGCGCCCCTCGGGGGTGCTGGTGAGCAGGGCGCGGGCGTGGGCGAGGACCAGCGGGTCGTTGTCCACGTAGACGATCCGCGCATCGGGCGCCAGCCGCTGCGCCACCTCGTGGGTGTTGTCGGCGGTGGGAAGCCCGGTGCCCACGTCGAGGAACTGGCGTACGCCCCGGTCGGCCACCAGGTGGCGCACGGCCCGCCCGAGGAAGAGCCGGTCGGCCTGCGCGTAGTCGCCGATGCCGGGGTGCAGCGCCCGGATCTGGTCACCGGTCTCCCGGTCGACGGGGTAGTTGTCCTTGCCGCCGAGCCAGTAGTTCCAGATCCGTGCGGTGTGCGGCTGTGCGGTGTTGATGCGGTCGCGCACATGGTCGGGCGTCGAGGAGGGTGCGGGGTTCTCGGTCACGGGTGTGTCTCCTGGAGATACGTCGCTGCGTCAACCGCCAATGTAGATACTCCCGTTGCGAACTGTCACAGAGATCGTGCCGTATATCGGAGGTGTCTCCGTACCCGCCGGGCCTCCCTCGTCCGCTCACGCCTCTTCGGTTGCCCCGGCGTACTCCTCGATCGCTCCCGCGACCTGCGCGAAGAAGGCGGCGTGGGCAGCGGCACCGCAGGGCGCTTCGGGGTTCCACGCCAGGATGCGCGCCCCGCTCTCCAGGGCGCGCCACGCGGCGTCGGACCGCAGGGTGTCGATCGGCGCCGCGTTGGACCGGATGTCCACGAGGACGATGTCGGGGCGCAGTTCGGCCGCCGTGGTCCACTCGGTGGTGGACCAGCCGGCTCCTGGTCCCTCCCCCGGTTCGACCACGTTCACGCCGTGCCCGGTCAGCTCCCGCAGTTCGGGCCAGGCCTGCGGCCGGGCGAGGTGGACCTGGCCGGGACCGGCCGGGGACAGTGCGAGGACGCGGGGCCGCGGGGCCCGGCCGGCTGCCGAACGCAGCCGCTCCTCGGCCGCGGACAGGGCGGTGGCGTCCTGCGCGGGAGCGCCCAACGCCCGTGCCAGCTCGGCGAACCGGCTCCTTATTCGCGCCAGGGTGGGCGCCTGTCCCACCTCCAGGACGACCACCGCGACCCTCTCCTCCAGATGCTTGGCGGTCTCCGGGTCGAGCCCGTACACCTGGCCGCCGCCGTAGCTGACGGCGACGACGAGGTCGGGTGCGACGGCGAGCAGCGCGTCCACATCCAGGTCGCCGCCCGCCCCCAGGTATCCGACCTCGCCCACGGGGAGCGCGCCGCGCTTGGCCGGGTCGGGTTCCGGCCCGTCGTGGAAGGAGCCGAACACCGCCACCGGGCGGACACCCAGCTCCTCCAGGGTGGCCCCGGCTTGGATGTAGGCCACCACGCGGGACGGCGGGGCCGCCGCCGTCGACAGCTGTCCACGGTCGTCCGAGAATCGCCAGGCCGTCTGCTCCATGACGTCATCCGCCCCCAATGCGGTCAAGTCGCCGGCCCGGGACGGGCCGGTCCCCCGCTTGCCTGCCCAACACCGGGGACCATCAAGCAAGTTGTGTACGCCGCCCACTCCGGAGGCACGGCACCCCCGGCACGGCAAAGGTCCGGCCCCGATGACGTCACCGGGGCCGGACCACTGAGGGTGCTGCGGGTATTGCCTGCGTTGCATGTTTTGCCTGTGTTGCGGATGTTTCAGGTGTTGCGCGTGTTGCGGGTTTTCCGGGTGCGCTAACGCGTGACGCTCCGGAACCTGCGGTACAGGGCGCCGCCGCTCACGAGCAGCGCCGCGGAGGCGGGGATCGCGAAGCCGAGTCCGTCGGACCCGGTGTGGGCGAGCGTGGCCGCCTGCGGCAGCTCCCGCGGCTCGGGGGACGCGGGAGTCGCGGGCGGGGCCGGAACGGGCTTGGGCGGCGCCGGGGCCGGCGGCGGCGCGGGGAGGTGCCGTACCGGCGGCGTGGAGTGGTTCACCGAGGTGTTGCCGATGGACGGGTTGCCCACGCCGACGACGCTCACCGAGTTGCCGGTGATGTTGACCGGGAGATCGATCGGCAGCTCGAGGCCGTTGCCGGAGAGGACCCCGGGGGAGCCGTTCTCCGCTCCGGCGGCGGAGGCGCCCCCGCCGTTGCCCGAGTGTGACGCGCCACCCGTGCCGGAGTGCCTCGCGCCCGGCCGTCCGCCGTCGCGGTGGGCGCCACGCGAAGCGTTGGCGCAGGTGTTGCCGGCGGCCGGATTGAGCAGCCCGAGCACGTCGACGGTGTTTCCGCACGCGTTGACGGGGAGGTGCACCGGCAGCTGGACCGCGTTGCCCGCCAGCACCCCCGGCGAGGAGATGGCGCTCCCGTCGGCGCTGGAGTCCGCGTAGGCGTAGCCGGTCGCTGCCAGCACACCGCCCGTGGCCACCACCGTGACCAGGCCCTTCATGGCGACCCGTCTCATTGGTTTCCTGCCTTCCGGAGTTGGTCGCGGACCACTCGCCCGCACCTCCCTCAACGGGAACAGGGCCAGATGGGTTATGGCTAATACGCCTTTCACCCCATCGAGTGTCCTGATTTTCGATTTACTTGAGACGGTCACCTTTTGCCACGTTCCGCCCCATATGCCGGGGGGAGTTGTTCGGTGCTGTCCATGGGGTCCATGAGACCTGTGGGGCTCATGAGGCTCAAGGGGGCCTGGGGGCGGCCCCGGCCTCGTGCGTCTGCCGTGACAAGATCGTCCGGAGGCCGGCGGGTAGTCCCTGGCCGGGGCCGGTCTTGGGGGTTGATGGTGCGCGGGGTGACGGAAACCCGGGCGCGGACGGCAGGGCCCGACCCAGCCCTCCCCCTGGACGGGCGCCTGCCCGCCGCCCCTCTGACCGCATCGCACGGTACGGCCGAATGCGATCCCGAACGGTTCGTACGTGTCGTCGGACGGACCGTCGGACGGAACCTGCGCCGCGAGTTCCGCTCCATCGTCGTGGAACCGGTCCGGGCGCTCGTACGGCGCGGCCTGTCCGGAGTGCTCCTCGCGGTCTTCGTGTCGGCGGCCGTGCTGCTGCTGCACGCGGTGGACCAGACACGGACCGGCGCCACCCTGGTGCGGCTCACCTCGCACGTCCGGGGTGACATCCCGCTTCCGCTCGTGCTGCTCCGTACGCCGCTCTCCCTGTTCGTGCCCGCACGCGACCTGCCGGCGCTTCCGGGCATCCCCGTCCTGTTCACCTGCTTCGCACTGGCGCAGCTGGTGCTCGGCCGCACCCGGACGCTGGTGGTGGCGTACGCCGCCTCCTTCGCGGGCACGCTCGGCGCACGCGTCATGCTCGCGGTGGGCCCCCGCTGGTGGGGGCTGCCGCCGGAGGCGGCCCAAGTGATCGACGCCGGGGCGTCGGCCGCGGTGGTCGGCCTCTTCGCCCACATCGCCGCCCTGAAGCGGGCTCCGGTGCTGTTCGTCTGCGCCGTCGTACCGACGGTGATCCGGTCGGTCGAGAAGCCCAATCTGGCGGGGCGCGAACACCTCGTCGCCATCACGGTCGCCGCGGCGCTCGGCCTTCTCGCCGGCCGCGAGCGCGGGAGGACGAGGGTGCCTCACGTGGAGCCGTCGGCCGTCTGAGGGCCCCGCTCACTCGTCCTCGTTGCCGTCGCGGCTGCACGCCACCACACCGGCGACATCCGCGAACCGGACGGTGAGCGCGCTCGGATCGCCCCGGCCGACCGCCGAGATCAGCACCTCCGTCGCGCCACCTGCACCGCCCGCCGCCGTCACCTGGAACGCCTCCACGGTGAATCCGGCACGCTCGCACTGCTTCATGAGCTCTTGCGGCAGCCCCGGCCGCCGCTCGTACGCGATCCGGAAGGTCGAGGCCACCGAGCGCATCGCGGGCAGCCGGTGGATGAGGGGGCGTACGGCGTAGGCGGCGACGAAGTACGCGGCGGCCGCCAGGATCGACAGCAGCGGCAGCCCCGCCGCGGCGGCCGCGCCCACGGCGGCCGTCAGCCAGATCGTCGCCGCGGTGGTGAGGCCCTGGACCGAGCCCCGGTGCACGAAGATGACCCCGGCGCCGATGAAGCCCACCCCGGACACGATCTGCGCCGCGACACGCGACGGATCGAGCTCGATGGTCCCGGTGTGCAGCACGTCGCCGAACCCGTACTTACTGACCAGGGTGAACAGCGCCGCGCCGACGCCCACCGTGGTGTAGGTGCGCAGTCCTGCCGCCTTCTGGCGGATCTCCCGCTCCAGGCCGATGGCAGCCGACAGCAGGAACGCCAGGCCGAACTCGCCGGCCTGCAGCCAGCCCTGCCCCGTGGCTTCGACCGCCGCGACCGCCGGCATCACCATCGCGTGCACCCCTTCCCCGTCGACTTCCCCGACGACTCGCTCCACCCCGCGTGGGCCGCGGGAACAGGCTCTCCCTACCCATGGAGCCACATTTCATGGCGCGCCGCCCGCACGAACGGGCCGGTCAGGACGTCAGCGGCAGTGCAGGGCGGCGTACAGGTCCAGCTTGTGCTCCAGGAGCGAGAGGTCGCGACCGGTCAGCACCTCGATGCGCTGGACGCGGTAGTGGACCGTGTTGACGTGCAGATGCAGGGCTTCGGCGGTGCGTGCCCAGGAGCCGTTGTGGGCGAGGAAGGTCTCCAGGGTCTCCCTGAGCATCTGCGCGGAGGAGTGGGAGTCGTCGGCGAGAGGCCCCAGGACGTGTTCGTGGTAGGCGGCGCGTACGTCGGCGGGTATCCCGGCGAGCAGCCCTTCCAGACTGGTGAGGTCGTTCATGGCGGCCACCCGTGCCCCGCCGGGGTCCTGCGCGTGCGCGGTGGCGCGGGCGTAACGGGCCCCGGACAGGGCGGCGTTCAGCCGGGCCGGTGTGGCCGCGGGGCCGATGCCGCCGTGGAGCGGGACCAGCGGCGCGCAGGAGTGCACCTCGGACCACAACTCCCGCAGTCCGCGCGCCACTTCGGAGCCGCCCTCGACCACGGCCACCGCCTCGCCGTGCGGGAGCCGGTCGAGGGCGAAGGGCCGGCCGGGCGGGTGGCGCAGCGCCTCGGCGAGGGCGTCGGCCGCCGCGCCCTGCTCGCCGTCCCCCCGCGTGGCCGCGCTGACCACCTGGAACGGCCCGTCGGCCGAGAGCCCGCAGGCGCTGAGGGCGGCGGCGAGCGCCGCGGGGTCGGCGGGCTGCGCCTCGATGGTCCTGATCAGCTCGCCGGCCCGCTGCCTGCTCTCGTCCCTGAGCCGGTTCCGGTCGTAGCGGTGGTCGGCGAGGACGTCCGCCGTTTCGTGCAGGAGCCGGGGCGGGGCGGCACCCGCGTCGATGAGGTACAGATGCCAGCCGTCGTACGCCGAACTGTCGGTGCCGATCCGCAGGGTGATGCCGTCGGGGGCGCGGCGCAGGAGTTCCCTGGCGCGCTGCGGGGGCAGCGCGGGGGCCTTGGAGGTGCGGGCCACGGTGCGCCCGGTGGACGTCAGAACGTAGCAGGGGGGCGCGCCGAGGTGGCCGAGCGCGCGGTCCAGCAGGACGTCGGGGGCCACGCCCGCGCGGACCAGTTCGCTCAGCTCGTTGCGGACGTTCTCGGGCAGTGCGTAGCGGTGCGAGGTCGGCCGTCGGCTGAGGTCTCCCCACTGGCGCAGATAGACGGCCTCGGTGATGGCGCGGAAGTTGGTGCGCGACGGCACGGCGATGAGGGCGATGCCGCTCTGCCGGCACGACCGGGTCAGCGCTTCAGGTACGGAGCCGTGTGTCTCCTCGCCGGCCAGCAGCGCCGCGGCTCCGGCACCGGCGAGCGCGGAGACGAAGCGGCTGACCTTCTCGGTGCCGTTGGCGCGGCTCCACCACACGAGTCCGCTGAGCACGACCTCGCCCGGCCGCACGAAGCGGGTCGGGTCCTCCAGATCGGTGGCGGTCACCCCGGTGATCTCCCGGTCGAGCTGCTGCTGCTCGCCCCAGAGCAGTTCCAGGTCGAGCGATTCGAGACGCAGGAGGTCTTCGACGTGCATGAGTGGCTCCTTGGTGCGGGCCGGGCCGATGGCACCGGATCTCGCATTCACCAGGTGAATATGAGTTTATGCATCGTAGATGCAAGGCGAGAGGGCCGATACTCCTCTTGGTTGATCATCCAGTCGGCTCACTCCGCCCTGGTGGTTTTCCGTGCGGCCCACCAGTCGAACCGCGCCGCGCACAGGTGCTTGACTCGTGGTCGGGGGACCGGCCCGGCCGAGCCGACCCCCGGCCGGGCATGCCGGCGAGCCCGGCCCCGCGCCCACTCGAATGGGTACGGGTCCGGGCTCGCGGGGGTGCCCCTTCAGGGAGGCGGGAGCCTTCTTTATGGCGCCTCGCATGGCGGTGCCTTATATGCGGGCGGCCTCTTACAGGCGCGCCGAGGGCTTGGTGCCCCTGGGGCTACAGCCCGCCGCGCGGTGACGGCCCGCCGCGCGGTGCCGGCCCGCCGTGCTGTGACAGCCCGTCACGCTGTGACAACCCGTCATGTACGCGGTCGGGCGTGAGCGGGAGTTCCCGGTGGCGGACGCCCGTGGCGTGGTGGACGGCGTTGCCGATCGCCGCGGCGGTGCCGACGATGCCGATCTCGCCGATCCCCTTGCTGCCCATCGGGTTGAGGTGGTCGTCCCGCTCGTCGATCCAGTGCGCCTCGATGGCGGGCACGTCCGCATGCGCGGGCACGTGGTAGCCCGCGAGGTCGCTGCCGATGAAGGCGCCGGACGCCGCGTCCACGCTGCCGCGCTCGGTGAGGGCCATGCCGAGTCCCATCACCATGCCGCCGATGAACTGGGACCTGGCGGTCCGCTCGTTGAGGATGCGCCCGGCCGCGTACACGCCGAGCAGCCGGCGCACCCGTACCTCACCGGTGTCGGCGTCGACCGCCACCTCCGCGAAGTGGGCGCCGAAGGCGTGCCGGGAGTACGGGGACTCCTCGTCCGCGGAGCCCTTGGTGTCCGCGGAGGCGGTGAGGCCTTCGGCGGGCAACGGGCCGGTGCGCTCTTGGAGTTGACGGGAGAGCGAGCGGCACGCCTCGTGCACGGCCCAGCCCCACGACGCGGTGCCGGAGGAGCCGCCGGCGAGCGGCGCCCTGGGCAGCCCGGTGGTGCCGATCTCGGTACGGACCGCCTCCACGCCGACATCAAGCGCCTCGGCGGCGACCTGCGCGAGCACCGTACGGGCGCCGGTGCCGATGTCGGTGGCGTTCACCCGCACCACGTACAGCCCGTCGGGGTGGGCGGTGACGGTGGCGCGGCTGGGCGAGACGAGTACCGGGTAGGTGGCGGCGGCGACCCCGGTGCCCAAAAGCCAGGGCCCCGAACGCCGGGTTCCCGGCCGGGGGTCGCGGTCGGACCAGCCGAAGCGCCGCGCTCCCTCGCGCAGGCACTCGACGACGTGGCGGCTGCTGAACGGCCGCCCGCTGTCGGGCTCTTCACGCGGTTCGTTGTGAGCCCTGAACTCGATGGGGTCCATGCCGAGGGCGTACGCGAGCTCGTCGACGGCGGATTCGAGGGCGTACATGCCGGGTGCCTCACCCGGTGCGCGCATCCAGGACGGCGTGGGCACGTCCAGGGCGGCGACCCGGTGGGTGGTGAGCATGTTCCCGGCGGCGTACATGACACGGGCGGGGACCGCCGCCTGCTCGACGAACTCCTTGATCCGCGAGGTGTGGGTGGTGACCTCGTGCATCACCGAGAGGAGGGTGCCGTCCGGGTCGGCGCCGAGCCGCAGCCGGTGGTCGGTCGGCGCGCGGTGGCCGACCAGTTCCGACAACTGCCGCCTGGTCAGGGCGAGTTTGACGGGGCGCCCGGTGTGCAGCGCGGCCATCGCCGCGAGGACGACATGCGGCCGGGGCGTGCCCTTGGACCCGAACCCTCCGCCCACGTGCTCGGAGACGACCGTGACACTGTCCTCGGGAAGCTGGAACAGCTCGGCGAGGGCGGCGCGCACCGCGTCGGCGCCCTGACTGGTGTCGTACGCCGTCAGCCGCCCGTCGCGCCAGAGCGCGGTCGCCCCGTGCGGCTCCATCGGGTGGTTGAAGAGCGGCGGCAGCCGGTACCGCACGTCGACCGTCACCGGTGCGGCGGCGAAGGCGGCCTCCGGGTCGCCCTGACGTCGTTCCGCGGGGTGGCCGCCATTGGCCTCCTCGGGGCGGTAGGCGTCGGCCAGGTTCTCGTCGAGGATCGAGGCGTGCGGCTCGGTCTCGTACGTCACGTGCACGGCCGAGGCGGCGGCGCGCGCCGCCTCCAGGGTCTCGGCGACCGCGAGGGCTACGGGCCAGCCGTGGTGCGGGATCCGGGGGTCCTGGAGGAGGGCGAGGGTGGGGTCGTCCGTCTCGGCGAGCCGGGGCGCCGAATCGGGCGTGATGACGGCGAGCACACCGGGCAGGCCGAGCGCGGCGGCGGTGTCGAACGAGGTGACGCGGCCGCGCGGCACGGTGGCCGTCACCGGCCATGCGTATACGCAGCCCGGTGGCGTGTACTCGGTGGCGTACAGGGCGCTGCCCGTCACCTTCGCTCGGCCCTCACGGCGTTCGATGGGTGCGCCGAGCGCGTTCGCTTGCGAGGCCATGGCGGGTCTCCTCCCGGGGCGGGTCAGGGGCGGCGGGCCTCGTCGGAGGCGGGGGTCGGCGGGGGTCGGCGGGGGTCGGCGGGCAGCCGGGGGTCGGCAGGTCGGCCCGGGGTATCCGGGCGGGTCGGTCTACCCGGGGAGGTCTCCCCCGGGGATGGGGTCGGACCGCTCCGACCGGCCGGGGCTGGTCAGCCCGATGCGGCAAGGGAGCCCAGCACCTGTGTGGCCAGATCCTGGGCGAGTGACACCTTGTAGGCGTTGTCGCGCAGCGGTACGGCCTCGTCGAGTTCGGCCCGTACCGCCTGGGTGAGCGCTTCGGGGCTCGGCCGGGTGCCGAGCAGGGCGGCCTCCGTGCGCCGGGCGCGCCAGGGGCGGTGGGCCAGGCCGCCGAAGGCGACGGCGACGTGCCGGATCTCGCCGTCGGCGACGTGGAGCACGGCGGCCACCGAGGCGAGCGCGAAGGAGTACGACGCGCGTTCGCGCACCTTGCGGTAGTGGCTGACCGCTCCGGGGGGCGCGGGCGGCAGCACCACGCCGGTGATCAGTTCGCCGGGGCGGATCACGGTGTCCAGGTCGGGCCGGTCACCGGGCAGGCGGTGGAACTCCGTCACCGGTACGCTCCGGCCGCCTCCCGGGCCGGCGAGTTCCACGACGGCGTCGAGCGCCGAGAGCGCCACGGAGAGGTCGGAGGGATTGGTCGCCACACAGTGCGGTGAGTGGCCGAGCACCGCGTGATCGTGATTGACGCCTTCGAGCGCCGCACAGCCACTGCCGGGGACCCGCTTGTTGCACGGCTTCGACAGATCCTGGAAGTAGGCGCAGCGAGTGCGCTGAAGGAGGTTCCCGCCGGTGGTCGCCGTGTTGCGCAGCTGGCCCGATGCGCCACTCAGGACGGCCTGCGAGAGCAGGGGGTGCCGCTCGCGGATCAGGGGGTGCGCGGCGAGGTCGCTGTTGCGTACGGTCGCCCCGGCCCACACCGAGCCGTCGGGCCGCTCCTCCACCTGGTCGAGCGGCAGGCGGGAGATGTCGACGAGGACCTCCGGGCGCTCCACGCCGAGCTTCATGAGGTCGACCAGGTTGGTGCCGCCGCCCAGGTAGCGGGCCTCGGCACGGCCTCCGTGCGCGGCGGCGGCCTCTTCGACGCTGCGGGCGCGCAGATACGACACGGGTTTCACGCGATCACGTCCCGCACGGCGTCCACGATGTGCGGATAGGCCCCGCACCGGCACAGGTTCCCGCTGAGCCGTTCGCGGATCTCGTCGTCGGTCAGCGGCACCGGGCCGCCCCGCCCCTCCTGAGGGCCGGTGACCACGGAGGGCTCGCCGGATCTGGCCTCGGACAGCATGCCGACCGCCGAGCACAGCTGGCCCGGGGTGCAGTAGCCGCACTGGAAGGCGTCGCGCTCAAGGAAGGCACGTTGCAGCGGATGGAGGTCGCCGTCCGCGCCGTCCAGGTCCGCGAGGCCCTCCACGGTCACGATGTCGCAGTCGTCCATCGCGATCGCCAGGAGCAGACAGCTGTTGCTTCGCCGGCCGTCGACGAGGACCGTGCAGGCTCCGCACTGGCCGTGGTCACAGCCCTTCTTGGAGCCCGTCAGGGCGAGCCGCTCGCGCAACAGGTCGAGCAGGGTGGTGCGGTGGTCGACCTCGACCGCGTGGGCGGAGCCGTTGACGCGCAGGGTGACCTGCGACGTGGTGGGGCCGGGGGGAGAGTCCTTGGGGCGGGGCCAGGGCGCGTAGCGCTCCACCGTCCCGGAGCCGCTATGGGGCCCCTCGCTGCGTTCCATCGTTCCTCTGCCTCTCGATCCGAACGGCCCGCGCCGCCCGCATCACCAGCCTCGTACAGCTCGCCCGCTCCGGCATCCCGACGACGGCCGACGGGCGGGTGACGGCCCCGCTCTTCGGCTTCTCCTCCGGGTCGGTGTCGCGCCCGGTGCAGCGCCCGGTGCAGTGCCCGGTATCCCGCTCGATGGCGCGCCCCGGCGTCGCGATCGAGCGGCGCGCTCGGCGTCGCGCGCCCAGCGTCACGCGCTCGGCGTCGCGTCCGGCCTCACGCCCGGCGTCGCGCCCGACCTCGCGCTCAATGGCGTGCTCGGCGTTGCGACCGAGCGGGCACTCGCTCGCGTCAGCGGGTCTCGGCCTGGAACATCCAGGCGTGCTTCTCCAGCTCGGCCGTCAGCGCGATCAGCAGGTCCTGGCTGACCGGGTCGGGCTCGTCGGTCGCCGCGATACGCTCCCGCATCCGCTCCACGACCTTGCCGAGCGCCACGACCAGGATCTCCACCGCCTCGGAGTCCTTGATCCAGCCCTCCGGCACCGTACCCACCGCGCTGTCCCCGGCCACCGTCGCCGCACGCCCGTCCGGGTTCACACCCAGCGCCGCGGCACGCTCCGCCACCGTGTCCGAGTACTGCCGGGCCGTCGTCACCACATCGTCCAGCTGAAGATGCACGGAACGGAACCGCGGACCGACCACGTTCCAGTGCACCTGCTTGGCCGCGAGCGACAGATCGACCAGATCGACCAGCGCGCCCTGAAGGGCCGGACCGACGATCTTCAGCTGTGCATCGGACAGCGAACTCTTCACGACAGTCACCGTTTCACTCCATTTCACATGACCGCTGTCCGCCCGCAACGCTCGGCGTTACGCAGCCCATTACGGAGCGGACTGTTTACGGGGCCGTTGACGGGCCCGATATGTCGCGTTCCTCGAAAAGCGGGGCTCAAACGGGGGCGAGCAAAAAAGAAGGTGGCCCGCCGGATGTCCGGCGGGCCACCAAGCAAGCGGCGGTAGGCGTGAATTCGCGGGAGAGCCGCGCAGAAGCCAGAGGGAGCCTTGGTCTTCAGGCCTTCAGCCCTTCACAGAAGAGGTGCACCGTAGTACTGCCCGACCAGGTCGCGGTAGGCAGGGTCGTCGAGGTGGGTGGCCGGTTCGAACTCCGGCGAGTCCTTGACCTGCTCCCGGGTGAGCGCGACGTGGATCCTGTTGTCGTCCGGGTCGAGCCTGGTCACAGTACCGGCGGGCAGCAGGACACGCTTGCCGAAGATCCACGGCCCCGTGTCCACCACGAGGTGCGCCGAGCCCACCTCGTCGGAGTGGGTGTCGACCTTGCCGATGGACCCGTCGGCCGCCTCGACCTTCCAGCCGCGCAGATCCACCCCGGCGAGATGGCCGCTGGTGTCCTTGAAACCCCACAGGTTCTCGTTCATCGGAGGGTGTCCCTTCCCTTGCGGTATCACATTCGCGGAGCGCCACTCAGCCGGCGGCCCAAATCCGGTGGACCGCCGCCGAAGCGTCAGCCGAAGAGTCGACCGAAGAGTCAATTGCTCGCGCGTTCAGCGTGACGTCTGGCCGATCCGACGGAATTCAAACGGGTCGCGACTCCACCCACCGACTCCACCTACCTACGTCACTCCCGGACTTCACGCACAGACTTCACATACGGGCTTCACGTACGGACTTTTCGCACGGACTTGACGCACGGACTTGACGCACGCGTCGCCGCACACGGACGCCGGTCGCCCGCACCTCGGCCGGGTGGCCCGCACCGCTGGGCGTCAACGCCGGTGGACCCGTGTTGACTTCCACGTCTAGTGCAGATTCACTAGAGCCACCCTGATGTCAGCGCACTATGAACCGTTGGTGCGACCGTGGCAGCAGGCGGCCCGTCCGCGGGGCGGGTGCCAGAACCGCGCGGCGTAGGGCCGCACCGCATGGGAGCCCGGAAGGTGGGAGACGTCGTGGCCGTCTGCCCGTTCACGTCGCATGCCGTTGTCCATGCGGGTGTCGCACGCGTGACGCTCGCGGGCGAGCTCGACCTCGACACCGCGCCGCTGGTCCGCGACGCCGTCGTCGCCTGCCTGGCCGAGCAGCCGGCAAGCCTCTGCCTCGATCTGACCGATCTCTCCTTCTGCGACTGCGCCGGCCTCGGAGTCCTGCTGAGGGCGCGAATGTCGGCCCTCCAGGCGGGCGTACCCCTCGTGGTGGAAGGAATGGGGACACAGCCGGCGCGGCTGCTCGCGCTGATCGGAGGCGAAGACATCTTCACCCAGCGCACCCCGGAGAGAGAATCCACCCCGGAGACGGATATGGAGCCGGGCTGGGAGACGGGTGCGGAGCCGCATAAGGAGCCGGACCCGGGTCCGGCGGACGGGCTCTCGACCACGGACTCCGAGCACCTCGACGCGGAGGCGGAAGCCACCTTGTGGCCGCCGGTCCGAGACCTTCTGGCATGATCGTGTGGGCCGCCACCAGCAAGGATGCGCCGATGTCTTCACCTCCCCCGCACGGTCGACCGGTCAGGATCCTGCTCGTCGAGGACCACGACATGGTGGCCGAGGCGATATGTCTCGCGCTTGAGCGCTCACCCGATCTGCAGGTTGTGGGGCGTGCGGCATCGGTGGCCTCGGCCCTGGCCGACGCGCGGCGCTGTGCGCCCGACGTCGTCCTGATGGACCGGCGGCTGCCGGACGGCGACGGGATCGCCGCCATCACCGACCTCCTGGCCCTCGTTCCGGACGCGCGCGTTCTGGTCCTGGCCGGCGAGGGCACCGCGTCGGTGGCCGCGCGCGTCGCGCAGACGGGCGGCGTCGGCCTGATCCTCAAGGAGCGCGGCCTGAGCGAGCTGGAGGACGCCGTTCGCCGGGTGGCGTCCGGCGAGGCGGTCTTCAGCCAGGAACTCCTCGGCGACGTACTGGGCCGGCTGACCGGCCGGGTGCCGGGCCTGGGCGCGAACCTGACCCCGCGGGAGCGCGAGGTGCTCCACCTGCTCGGGGAGGGCCGCACCACCGCGGAGATCAGCGATCAGCTGGGCGTCGCCGTCAACACGGGACGCAATCACGTCCAGCGGGTGCTCGAAAAGCTGGGAGCCCGATCCCAGCTCGAAGCCGTGGCGATCGCGCGCCGCGAAGGGCTCCTCAAGTGATCGGGGCGCGCGAGCGAACCGGCTCCTCGAATGATCGGACCCCTCAGGTGAAGGGGCGCGCAAATGAACGGGTTGTCCAAGTGATCGGGCCCCTCAAATGAAGGGGCTGCTCAAGTGAACGGGTTGCTCAAGTGACGCGGGACCCAGGACCAAGGCCGCCGCGCAAGCCCGCGGCCCCGCTGTCGGAAACGGCCTTCACGCTGCTGGTGCAGGGGGTGCTCGACTACGGCATCTTCATGCTCGACCCCCACGGCCACATCATCAGCTGGAACGCCGGGGCGGAGCGGATCAAGGGGTATCGGGCCTCCGACATCCTCGGACAGCACTTCTCGGTCTTCTACCCGCCCGAGGACCAGGCGTCGGGCAAGCCGCAGTGGGAGCTGGAGACCGCCGTGACCGACGGCCGTCTGGAGGACGAGGGCTGGCGCGTCCGCAAAGACGGCTCCCGCTTCTGGGCCAACGTGGTCATCACCGCCCTGTGGGACGAAAAGGGCGTTCTGCAGGGGTTCGGCAAGGTCACCCGCGACATGTCGGAACGCCGGGCGGCCCAGCATGCCCTCAGCGAGCGTAGACGCCTCTTCGACCACCTGGTCCAGGCGCAGGAGACGGAACGGCGCCGGATCGCCTGGGACGTCCACGACGATTCGATCCAGGCCATGGTCGCCGTCGGGATGCGCCTCGAACTCCTGGCCGACCAGATGCCCGATGTGCACGCGGCCGAACTGCGGCGCCTCGACGCGTCGGTGCGCGACGCCATCACACGGCTGCGCAGTCTGACGTTCCGGCTGCACCCGCCGGGGCTCGACCGGCACGGCCTGGTCGAAGGGCTCTCCAGCCACCTGGACGACGTCGTGGGCTCGGCGTGGGGAATGCCGTACACCTTCGATCACGACCTGGACCGGAACCCCACCCCGGAAACGGCCGTCACGATCTTCCGTATCGTCCAGGAGGCGCTGCTGAACGTGCACAAGCACGCGCGGGCCACCCGGGTCGACGTGCGCATGCACTCCGGAGACGGGGGCATCACGACACGTGTGATGGACGACGGGACGGGCGCCCCCATGGCGCAGGCCGGCGCTCGCGACCACTTCGGAGTCATCGAGATGCGCGAGCGGGCCGAGACAGCGGGAGGATGGTGGTCCATGCATTCCCGACCGGGACAGGGCACGACGGTCGAGTTCTGGGTGCCGAACCCGCTGCCCGTCACGGACTCGGCGGACGAGGCGCCGTGACCAGCGCGCCATCCCCCGTCCCACCCGATACACCAGACGCACCGGGCACACCAGACGCACCGGGCAAGCCGGATACGCCGCTCAGCGTGCTGCTCTGCGACGACAACGCGCTGCTCCTCGAAACCCTGACCGAGGTCGTGCGAGCCCAGCCCGATCTGGAGGTCGTGGGCACCGCGCGCGACGACGAGCAGGCACTGCTCCTGGCACGCCGTCACCAACCGGACCTCGTGGTCCTCGACGTCCGTTTCCCCGGCGGCGGCCACCACGTCGCCAGGAACATCGCGGAGTGCTCCCCGGGCAGCCGCATAGTGGCGTTCTCCGCCTACGACGACAAGGCATCCGTCGAGCAGATGCGGAGCGCCGGCGTCCACGCGTACGTACTCAAAGGCGCGAGCAATCGCGAACTCGTCGAGGCCCTGCGCCGAGCAGTCGGCCCGCGCTGAAGACGATCCCAGGTCGCCCGGCTCTCTCCCGGCCGCGGTCCGGAGCACGCGCGACCGGGCCGAAATCGCCGGTGCACGAGGGCACTTGGGCGGGGAAAACGCAACGTCGACATCGCCCACGGAAGCAGCTACCTTCACCTGGTCCTCGGTGATCACCCACGGGGTTCATCCCCCACATGCAGGTCACCGAGTCGGTTTCCCACCAGCACCCCCAACCAGGGAGAGACGCTTGCCGCTGCTTGCTCTGTACACCTTCGGCGTCCTGAAGTCACCGCTCGCCGACCCCGCACCCGTCTCGCGCGCGTTCC
Organism: Streptomyces sp. NPDC048361; assembly: GCF_040651795.1. NCBI lineage: Bacteria > Bacillati > Actinomycetota > Actinomycetes > Kitasatosporales > Streptomycetaceae > Streptomyces > Streptomyces sp. NPDC048361. The sequence goes on along the minus strand of NZ_JBEZKW010000008.1, from coordinate 63,560 downwards.
ACGACAGCGCCGAGCCCATTTACCGGACGATCAGCCGGCACCCCGGATATCTCGCTCACGCCGTAGCGGCGGAGGGCGAGCGGGGGTCCCACTTCGACGTGGACTGGGGTACGTGGGGCGAGTTCACCGTGCCGGCCTGGTACGGCAAGGGCCGAACGGTCGAGACGATCGCCCTGGCCGCGTCCCTCTCCCTCTGGACCGACCTGAGCCCCGCCTTCGAAGCCATCTACACCGGGCTGCACCGTACGGCGCTGAACAGGCGTTACGACTGGTTCGACAGGACAGGTCACCCGAGTCACGCGCTCTGGTGGATCTCCGACGGCGCGCTACCCACCTGGCAGGACGGGGTTTCCCGGCTGGAGCACCTCCACGACCACGGCTCCGCGCCGCGCGCCTTCACCTTCCACCACGCGTTCGCCCCGGACGCAACTCCGGCCAAGATCAGCGGCGTAGAGCCGAAGGGCGAGCAGGTTCACTGACGACGAAGCCTGAATTACGGCGTGCACCGTCAAGCGCTTCGGCAACGGCCAAGGGCCGGTGTCGGATGGTTCCGATACCGGCCCTGACCTGCGACTGTCTCCAGTCGGGACGACAGGATTTGAACCTGCGACCCCTTGACCCCCAGTCAAGTGCGCTACCAAGCTGCGCCACGTCCCGATGCCCGTCTGACCTGGGGTTTCCCCCGGCCGTTCGTGCATGAGAACCATACCGCACTCTGGGGCCGCGCCAGGAACGGGGCACAATCGGCCCATGGAGAGTTCTGCACCCCGGGATCGTGACGCCGAGGGCCGGGCGCGCAACGCCAGGCCCAGGGACGGGCTCGGGCGGCCGCTGCCGTACGGCGCCGAGGGCGTGGCCCGGCAGCCGGAGGGCGTGCCGCGGGCACCGCGGGAGACGGTGCGCGAGGCGCAGCGGCTGCTGGCGGCGGGGATGCCGTTCCACGCCCATGAGGTGTTCGAGGACGCGTGGAAGGCGGGCCCGGAGCAGGAGGAGCCGCTGTGGCGCGGATTGGCGCAGCTCGCCGTGGGCCTCACGCACGCCGCACGCGGCAACGCGAAGGGCGCCTCGTCGCTCCTTGAGCGCGGCACCGGGTCGCTCGCCCGGTACGCGGCGCAGGCCGGCGTACCGGCGTACGGCATCGATCTGGACGGGCTCGCCGCATGGGCGCGAAAGCTGGCGGGCCGGCTGCCGGGCCCCGTCGACGCGGCGGCTGACGCGCCCCGGCTCACGGGCTGAGAAGCGCCACGTCGACGCATCCCGGCTCATGGGCTCGCACCGCCGGCCCGCCCCCGGCTTACGTGCCTGCAGCGCACCCGTCGGCCCGCCCCCGGCTCACGGGCCGAGGAGCACCACGTCGAGGGTACGGGGGCCGTGTACGCCTTCCACCCGGTCGAGCTCGATGTCGCTGGTCGCGGAGGGGCCCGAGATCCATGTCAGCGGGCGGCGGGGGTCGAGGCGGTCCATGGCTTGCGGAACGGAGGCGACCACCTGGCCGGGAACGCGTACGACGCAGATGTGGTGGTCGGGGACGAGGGTGATCCGGCGCCGGCCCTGGGCCGGTCCGGCGTCCAGGATGATGGTGCCGGTCTCCGCGACGGCCAGCGCGCAACCGGTGATCACGCTGTCCACGGCGTCGAGTTCGGCTGCCGTGGACTCCTCGGTGTCCTCCACGACGCGTACACGGCCGGTGTCCATGAGCCAGGTGTCCGGCACCCCCGTCGGCACCAGGACGCTCGTGGCCCCGCGTGCGGCGAGCAGCCCGGCGATGAGCGGGGCCACGCCTGCGCCGTCCGTGCGGTGCACCCGGGCGCGGTAGTCGGCGAGGTTGTGGTGCAGCAGGTCGAGTACGGCCGCCGGGTCGTCGGGGGTGTGGCTGTGCAGGTACGAGCGGGCGGGGGCGGGGGCCTCGGGCGCACCGTCCACGGCGGCACGGACGCGGGCCAGGATGCGGTCGCGTGAGCTCACGTGCGGTTCTTCCTCCACCAGTCACGGAACGGTTCTGCGGGCAGTTGCGGCAGGTCGCGGCTGTCGGTCCAGGCGCTCGCGCCGGGTGGCCGCTTGGGGTGCAGCGCGCGGGTCCGCGCCGTGAGCCGCTCCCCCGCCGCCATCGCCGCCGGATGGTCCATGGCCCACGCGGCCGCCTTCATCGCGGCCTTCTCCCAGGGGTGGCCGCCCTGGCCCGCGACCTTCTCGCGGAGGTGGACCAGCACCTCCGGGATGTCGATGGCGACCGGACAGACCTCGTAGCAGGCGCCGCACAGGGAGGACGCGTACGGGAGCGAGGCGTCGATCTCGCTTGCCGTTCCCCGTAGTTGGGGGGTGAGGATGGCGCCGATGGGGCCGGGGTAGACCGAGCCGTAGGCGTGGCCGCCGGCCCGTTCGTAGACCGGGCACACATTGAGGCAGGCCGAGCAGCGGATGCAGCGCAGGGCCTGGCGGCCGACGTCGTCCGCGAGGGCGTCGGTGCGGCCGTTGTCGAGCAGGACGAGGTGGAAGGTGCGCGGGCCGTCGCCGTCGGCGGTGCCGGTCCACATGCTGGTGTAAGGGTTCATCCGCTCGGCCGTCGAGGAGCGCGGCAGGGTCTGCAGGAAGACTTCCAGGTCCCGCCAGGTGGGGATCGTCTTCTCGATGCCGACGACGGAGATCAGCGTGTCGGGCAGGGTCAGGCACATGCGGCCGTTGCCCTCGGACTCGAAGACGACCAGGGTGCCGGTCTCGGCGATCATGAAGTTGGCACCGGAGATCCCGACTTTGGCCCGCAGGAACTTCTCGCGCAGATGCAGCCGGGCCGCTTCGGCGAGGTCGGCCGGCTCGTCGGTGAGGCCGTCCGGGGCCGGCCTGCCCCAACTTCCCATCCGCTCACGGAAGATGGCCCGGATCTCGCCACGGTTGCGGTGGATCGCGGGGACCAGGATGTGCGAGGGCCGGTCGTCGCCGAGCTGGACGATGAGTTCGGCGAGGTCGGTCTCGTAGGCGTGGATGCCTTCGGCGGCGAGCGCCTCGTTGAGGCCGATCTCCTGCGTCGCCATCGACTTGACCTTCACCACCTCGCTCTCACCGGTGGCCTTGACGAGATCGGTGACGATCCGGTTGGCCTCCGTGGCGTCGGCGGCCCAGTGCACGATGCCGCCTGCGGCGGTGACCGATTCCTCCAACTGCTCCAGGTAGTGGTCGAGATGGCGCAGCGTGTGGTCCTTGATCTGTTTGCCGGCCTCCCGCAGCTCCTGCCAGTCGGCGAGTTCGGCGACGGCCTTGGCGCGCTTGTCGCGGATGGTGTGGGTGGCGTGCCTCAGGTTGTCGCGCAGGGTGGTGTCGCGCACGGCGTCGCGTGCGGCCCGCGGGAAGGCGGGCATGCCGATGAAGGTGCCGCTCGTGCCCGGGTTCATACGTAGGGCTCCGCTTCCGTGCTGGAGAGGATCTCGGCGATGTGCAGGGGTCGCATCGGGGAGTTCTGACGGTGCAGGATGCCGCCGATGTGCATCAGGCAGGAGTTGTCGGCGCCGCACAGCACGCCGGCGCCAGTGGAGACGGCGTTGCGTACCTTGTCGGTGCCCATGGCCGCCGACACGTCGGGGTTCTTCAGCGCGAACGTGCCGCCGAAGCCGCAGCACTCCTCGGCGCCCGGCAGTTCACGCAGGCCGATGCCGTTGACGGCGGCGAGGAGCCGGCGTGGCCGGTCGCCGAGGCCGAGCAGGCGTACGCCGTGGCACGAAGGGTGGTAGGTGACGGTGTGCGGGAAGTACGCGCCGACGTCGGTCACGCCGAGTACGTCGACGATGAACTCGGTCAGCTCGTACACGCGCGGCGCCAGCGTCTCGGCCGCCTCGGTCAGCTCCGCGCCGTCGCCTTCCGCGCCCCTGCCGCGGTCGCTCCCGCCTTCGGCAACCGCTTTGCGGGCGATGCGCGGATAGTTGTCGCGGATCATCGCGGCGCAGGAGCCGGACGGGGTGACGATGTGATCGTAGCCCGCGAAGACCCGGGCCATGCGGCGGACCAGGGGCTCGGTCTCGTGGCGGTAGCCGGTGTTGAACTGGGGCTGCCCGCAGCAGGTCTGGCCGGGCGGGAAGGCGACCTCGACCCCCAGCCGTTCGAGCAGCTTCACCGTCGCGATGCCGGTGGCGGGATACACCGCGTCGTTGACGCAGGTGACGAAGAGTGCGACGCGCATGGTCGGAGGATATGCCGGGTGGCGGCCCCGGATCGAGCAAGCCTCACCAGGTCAGCGGGAGTTCCTCCGGTGACCGGTGGATCATCGTCGGCCGCATGACGACGGGTCTGTCCTCGGCGAGGCGCAGCCCGGGCAGCCGCGCCGTGAGGAGTTCCAGCGTGATCCTCAGCTGTTCGCGGGCCAACTGGGAGCCCGGACAGCCGTGTACGCCGTATCCGAAGGCGAGGTGGCGGGCGGGCGGCCGGGTGATGTCGAAGACGTCGGGACGTTCATGGCGGCTGGGGTCGCGGTTGGCGGAGCCGTATGCGACGAACACCACGGCGCCGGTGGGGAGTTCGGTGCCGGACAGGACGACCGGGCGGGTCGTGATGCGGCGGAAGCCCTGGATCGGACTGTCGTAGCGGGCTGCTTCCTCGACGGCGGCCGGAATCAACTCGGGCTTCTCACACAGCAGTTCCCACTGGGCGCGGTGGTGCATCAGATGGAGCAGCAGGGATCCGGTCAGGGCGCTCGTGGTGAGGTGTCCGGCGAGCAGGAAGTTCTGCAGGTGGGCGACCATCTCGTGGCGTTCGTCGAGGGTGAGCTCGTCACCGGCCGACTCGCCGCGCGCGGTGAGCGCCGCGATCAGCGAGGAGCACAGGTCGTCGCGGGGGTGGGCGTGCCGTTCCCGTACGTAGGTGTCGAGGAGGTGTTGCATCTCGACGATGTCGCGGGCGGCGGCGAGCTGGTCCGCCTCCTCCATCGGCCGGAACAGCAGCTGCTCGGCGCGGTAGCCGCCGTGCACGGCGAGCGGGACGTCCGCGGGGTCGAGGCCGATCAGGTGCCCGATGACCTGGCCGGGGAGTTTCAGGGCGTACTCGGCCATGAGGTCGGCCGAGCCGCGGGCCGCGAAGCCGTCGATCAGCTCGGCGGCCCGTTCGGCGGCGTACGGCACGACGGCGGCGACGCGCGAGGGAGAGAGGCCCTGCACGACGGGGGCGCGCAGCCGTTGGTGCAGAGCGCCGTCGGAGCTGACCACGACGGGGCGGCCGCCGAAACCCCGGCCCATCTCGGCGAGCACGGTGGGGCCGGGCAGGACGTCGGGGCGCAGCGCGTTGGCGGAGGAGAACGCCTCAGGGCGGCGCAGCACTTCGCGTACGTCGGCGTCGCGGGCCACCAGCCACGCGTCGAGCTCCGGCACGAACGTCAGTCCTTCGGCGTTCCGGGCCCGCGCGTAGTGCGGATACGGGTCGCGCTGCAGCGCGTCGAGCCGGGCGTGCTCATGCCTGTCCACAGGCCCATCGTCTACGACCCGTGGCCACATCGGAAGAGCGCCGCCACGGCGGAACGCGGCGGTTTCGCCGCCGGGGCCGTGCGGGGGTCCCGGCGCCGGGTGCCGACGGCTGTACGGAGGCTCGGCGGCAGCCGCGGAGGGCCGCTCAGGAGCCCCGGCGGCAGCCGCGGACGGCTCAGGAGGTCCGGTCGAGTACCCCGATCAGGCGGGTGACGGTGGCCGCCATCGCCTGGCGTCCGACGGTCAGATAGGTGCGGGCGTCGACCGCCTCGGGGTGGGCGGCGAGGTAGGAGCGGATGGCGTCGGTCATCGCCAGGTTCAGCGCGGTGCCGATGTTGACCTTGGCGATGCCGCCGGCGACGGCGGCCGCGAGCGCGTCGTCAGGGACACCCGACGAGCCGTGCAGCACGAGCGGCACGCGCAGCACGGCGTCGAGGCGGCCCAGCAGGGCGTGGTCGAGTTCGGCGGTGCGGGAGGTCATGGCGTGGCTGCTGCCGATGGCGACGGCGAGCGCGTCGACGCCCGACTCGGCGACGAACTGCCGTGCCTGTTCTGGGTCGGTGCGCGCGCCGGGCGCGTGGGCATCGAGCGGCGCCTTGCCGTCCTTGCCGCCGACCTCCCCCAACTCGGCCTCGATCCACAGCCCTTGGGTATGCGCCCAGTCGGCGGCGGCCCGCGTGGCGGCCAGGTTCTCCTCGTACGGCAGATGGGCGGCGTCGTACATCGCGGAGCTGAAGCCGGCGTCGGCCGCCTGGCGCAGGAGTTCGTCCTGCTTGACGTGGTCGAGGTGGAGCGCCACCGGCACGGAGGCGGCTTCGGCGGCGGCGGCCGCCGCGCGGGCCAGCGGCAGGACCCGGCCGTAGCGGAACTTGACGGCGTTCTCGCTGATCTGGAGGACCACCGGCGACTTGGCCGCCTCGGCGCCGGCGATCACGGCCTCGGCGTGTTCGAGCGTGATGATGTTGAAGGCCGCGACGGCGCGGCGTTTGACGGCGGCCTCGGCGACGAGCGTGCCGGTCCGTGCGATGGGCATCAGTACTTCCCCTTCACCTGTGTCACGTTTTCACCTGCGGCGTGCGTGCACCTGAAGCGCGCACGCACCTGTCTCGCCCATGCACCGGGTCGCGCATGCACCTGGGGCGCGCATGTACCGGGGTCGCGCCGTTCGGTCTCGGGCGGCGGCGCGCGCTCAGGCGCCGTCGAGGATCACCGAACGGGTGAGGTGGCGCGGCCGGTCCGGGTCGAGGCCGCGGGCGGCTGCGACGGCGACGGCGAGGCGCTGGGCGCGGACGAGTTCGGCGAGCGGGTCGAGGCGGCCCTCGATCCACAGCGCGCCGGTGGCGGCCACCTGGCCGGCGAGACCTTCGGGGGCTTCGCCGAACATCCAGGTGGCCGTCGTGGTGGTGGAGATGCTGATGGGGCCGTGGCGGTACTCCATCGCCGGGTAGGCCTCGGTCCAGGACAGTGACGCCTCGCGCATTTTCAGCGCGGCCTCCTGGGCGAGGCCGTTGGTCCAGCCGCGGCCGAGGAAGCTGAACTGGGTTGCCTCCACCAGCCGTTGGGGCAGCGGATCGGCCAGGGCGGTGCGGGCGTCGGCGACGGCCTGTTCGGTGTGCAGCCCGAGGTGGGCGCGGAGCAGGGTGAAGGCGGTGGTCGCGAAGCGGGTCTGGACGACGGACTCCTCGTCCGCGAAGTCAAGGACGACGATGTCGTCGGCGGCCCGCATCACGGGCGTGGCGGGGTCGGCCGTGATGGCGGTGGTACGGGTGCGGTCGCGCACCTGGGCCAGCAGGTCGAGGACTTCGGTGGTGGTGCCGGAGCGGGTGAGGGCCACGACGCGGTCGTAGGTGCGGGCGGCGGGGAATTCGGAGGCGGCGAAGGCGTCGGTCTCGCCCAGACCCGCGCTCTCGCGGAGCGCCGCGACGGCCTGCGCCATGAAGAAGGAGGTTCCGCAGCCGACGACGGCGACGCGTTCGCCGGCGGCCGGCAGGGCGTCCTTGTGCTGGACCGCAGCGTCGGCCGCCCGCTTCCAGCATTCGGGCTGGCTGCTCAGTTCGTTCTCGACATGGCTCATGCCGGGCTCCCACCCTCTGAATGTTGCGGGCCTCTGAATGGTGCGCACCGTAGTGCTTGTTTCTGCAAAATATAGCTTGATTTCGAGCACGATCAAGCATTTTGGCGTGCGCTAAGGTCATTACGGACGGTTACCGGTACGAAGAACGGGGATGCGGATGTCGCGTGACGCCCGCTGGCAGACGCTTCTGGTGCTGCTCGTGGAGCAGGGCCGCCTCGACGTCGACGAGGCGGCGACCGCCCTCGGGGTATCGGCCGCGACGATCCGCCGCGACTTCGACCAGCTCGCCGAGCAGCAGATGCTCGTACGCACCCGGGGTGGCGCCCTGGTGCACGGCGTCTCCTACGAGTTGCCGCTGCGCTACAAGACGGCGCGGCAGGCGTCCGAGAAGCAGCGGATCGCGAAGGCCGTGGCGGATCTGATCGCTCCCGGCGAGGCGGTCGGCCTGACCGGCGGCACCACGACCACCGAGGTCGCCCGGGCACTCGCCGTGCGCCCCGAACTGTCGCACGGCTCACCGGCGTTGACGATCGTGACGAACGCGCTCAACATCGCGAACGAGCTCGCGGTGCGGCCGCAGTTCAAGATCGTGGTGACGGGCGGGGTGGCCCGCCCGCAGTCCTACGAACTCACGGGGCCGCTCGCGGGCGGGGTCCTGAACCAGATCACGATGGATGTGGCGGTGCTCGGCGTCGGCGCCTTCGACGTGACGCACGGGGCTTCGGCGCACGACGAGGACGAGGCCGGCATCAACCGGCTGCTGTGCGAACGGGCGGACCGGGTCGTGGTGGCGGCGGACTCGACGAAGCTGGGGAAGCGGACCTTCGCCAGGATCTGCGCGACATCGCTGGTGGGCACGCTGGTGACGGACACATCCGTGTCGGACGAGATGGCGGCCCGGTTCACCGAGGCCGGGGTGACGGTCGTCGCGGTCTGATCCGCCGTCAACCGCCTTTCGGACGCGGGCGGTTGAGTTGTCAGCGCCGCCGGTTGAGCGGGGGGGGGGCCGGTTGAGCCCGGGGGCCGGTTGAGCCGGGGGTTGGCCCGGGTCAGCCGATGCTCAGCGCCGGGAAGATCACCGACTCCAGGAGTCCCAGCAAGGTGTCCTCACCGCGGAATCGGTCCTCGAAGAGCCGCTCGACGCGCAGCATGCCCATGATCATGGGGGCGACGTAACCGAGTGCCGGATGACCGGCCGCGACCTCGCCGCGCTCGACGCCGCGCGCGAGCATCGCGTCGAGTGCGGCGATCTCTGGGTTGAGGACCGTCTCGCGCAGGGCTTCACGCAGGTCGGGGTGTTTGATGTAGGCCTGCCCGACGGCCTCCATCAGCTCGGTGTCACGCCCCTCACGCCGGCCGACCGCACGGGCCGCCTCGCGCAGATCACCGGCGAGCGTCCCGGTGTCGATGCCGGAGAAGAACGAGCAGCGGCTCGCGCTGAGCGCCGCCGTGACCAGGAGCGGCTTGCTCTTCCACTGCCGGTACAGCGTCGCCTTGCCGCATTTGGTGCGCGCGGCGACGCCCTCCATGGTCACGGAGTCGTAGCCGCCCTCTCTGAGCAGGTCGAGCACCGCGTCGTACAGCTCCAGCTCCCGCTCGGGGCTGATCTTGCTGCGGCGGGCAGCGGCCGTGGCGGCCTGTGTCGACATCGTTCCCTCCGGAGAAAAACAAGCGGCACTCCTGCACGTACGAGAGTAGGCTCCGCTCAATCGAGACGCAAACGTATCGAGACGTTTGCGTCTCGATGAGTTTGGATCTAGCCTTCCTACGTTTGCTTATGTTTTTCCCACGTATCGATCCAGGTTCAAAGGGGCCGGAGAATGTTTGCCGGTATAACCACGGGGGCGCGTCGCCAGACCCGTCCCGCCGGACCGGAGACGACCGCTTCCCGGCCGCCCCTGGTGCGCGAGCTGCTGCTCGTGACCGCGCTCTTCCTCGTGTACAAGTTCGGCCGTCAGCTGGCCAACGGACACGAGGCGAGCGCCTTCGACAACGCCGACCGCGTGTGGAGCTGGGAGCGCGCGCTGCATCTGCCCGGCGAGGGGTCCGTACAGCATCTGCTGCTGCACGGCGACACCCTGGTGAAGGTCGCCAACACCTTCTACGCGACGGTGCACTTCCCCGCCACGGTGGCCTTCCTCGTCTATCTGTACCTGCGCCGCCCCGGCCACTATCTGTGGTCGCGCCGGGTGCTCGCCGGGCTGACCGCCGCCGCCCTGGTGCTGCACATCACGGTCCCGCTCGCGCCGCCTCGCATGCTGACCACTGCCGGGCTCGTCGACACCGCGCAGGTCTACGGCCCCTCGGTGTACGCGGCGACGCCGGACACCGACGCCATGGCCAACCAGTTCGCGGCGATGCCCTCGCTGCACTTCGGCTGGGCGCTGATGGTCGCCATCGGACTGATCACGGCGACCCGGAGCCGCTGGCGCTGGCTGTGGCTGCTGCACCCGCTGCTCACGCTGCTCGTGGTCGTCGGCACCGCCAACCACTACTGGCTGGACGCGATCGTGGCCACCGCTCTGCTGAGTGCGGTGCTGTACTTCGTGCCGGCGCCGAAGCGGCTCACACAGTTGCCTGCGGCATCCAAGCGGTTCCGCCGTACAACGCCCCCGCAGGCCGCCCATGCAGCCGCCGCAGCCGTCCCGCAGGCCGCCTATACAGCTGCCGCAGCCGCCGCATCCACCCTCCAGGCCGTCCAGGTCCCCGCGCGCATGCCGCTGCCCGAGCGAGCACCCGCGTTCCAGGCCGCGCCCCTCGCGCCGACCGCAGAGGAGTCTCCGCAGGCGTCCGCTTCCCCGCGCACACCCGCACCCCGGCTCTCCCCTCAGCTCTCCGAGGCCGTTCGATGAACCAGTCCGCACTGCTCGCCATCCTGCTTTCGCTCGCCTCGGCCGCCGGCTACGCGCTGGCCGCCGTCGCCCAGTCCCGGCTGGCCGCCCAAGGGGGCGGCGGTGTCGGCCAGCTGCTCGCCCGGCCGCTGTGGTGGTGGGCGGTCGGCCTCAACGCCGCGGGCGCCCTCATGCACGTGGCCGCCCTGCACTACGGCCCGCTCACTCTCGTCCAGCCGCTGGGCGCGCTCACCCTTGTCGCCGCGCTGCCGCTCTCCGCGTACTACGAGCGGCGCCGGGTCACACGGCGTGAGTGGCGGGGCGCGGCCTGGACGCTGGCCGGGCTCACCGGCCTGATCGCGGTCACCGGGCCCGCAAGCCCCGGCGACGCGCTCAGCCTGAGCGAGGCCCTCGCCATCACGGCGGCGACCGCGCTGCTCCTCGCCTTCCTGGTACGGAGCGGCGCGCACTCCGCGCACGGCGGCCGCCTCGGCTTCGCCACCGCGTCCGGCGTCGCCTCGGCGGTGGCCTCCGCGCTGACCCAGACGGTCACCGCCTCGCTCGCCACGGAGCTGCCGTCCGGTCCCCTCACCTGGTGGCAGACCACTGTGCTCACGGTGCTCGTGGCGACCTTCGCGGTCGGCGGTCTGCTGCTCTCGCAGGCGGCCTACCGCGGCGGGCTCGCCGCCCCGCTGGCCGTCGTCAACCTCGCCAACCCGGCGGCGGCCTCGGTGATCGGGGTCGCGCTGCTCGGTGAGAGCTTCCACGGTGGCCCGCTCGGCTGGCTGACCGCCGCCGCGGCGGCGGGAGTGGCGGCCCGCGGCGTCATCATGCTGACCGGCGCGACGCCGGCCGCGCCCGGCGCGGAGCGCCCGACGACGGTGCCCACGACGCTGCCCGTGACGGTCGCCGCGGACCTCCCTCTGCCGACGGCAGACCTCTCCCTGCCGCGGCCCGCGGACCTCCCCTCCCCGGAGCCCGCCGTGCACATCACGGCCTGACCGCCCAGATCCCGTCGGGCCGCGGCCCCGGAGCCGCCCTCACCCCGCCCCCGCCGGGGACGCCGGGGACGCCGGGGACGCCGGGTGCGCCGGGTGCGCCTCAGTCCGCAAGCGTGAACGCGTTCTTGGCGCGCTCCACCGATGCCTCACTCGCCGGCCCGCCCGGATTCTCCGTGGCCAGAGCCTGGTTGAGCGCCGCGAAGGGCCGCAGCCGCGCCTCGTACCGCGCGAAGGCCGGCCCGTGGTCACCGCCCGCGCGGCCGAGCGCGTCCGCGAGTTCGTACGCACCCACGAGTGCGAGGCTCGTGCCCTGGCCCGAGAGCGGCGAGGCACAGTACCCGGCGTCCCCGAGCAGCACGACCCTCCCCCGTGACCAGGGGGCGACGTGGACCTGGGCCATCGCGTCGGCGTAGAAGTCGGGCGCGGCCCACAGCGCCTTGAGCAGCCGGGTCCGCTCCCAGCGCAACGCGCCCATCCTCTCGGCGACCTGCCGCCTCAGGGCCTCGGGGTGCCGGGCCCCGGGGTCGAGCGGGCCCGACGCGAAGCCGAAGGTGATCCTCAACTCGGCGTTGCCGCGCACCGGATGGATCCCGTATCCCGCGTCGCCGTCGCGCTGCCACAGCTGCCAGTCGTCGAGGCCGAGGAAGTTCTCCGCGCTGAAGATCGCCAGACGCATGCCGAGGTGGTGCGAGAACCTCTCCTCCGGTCCGAAGACGAGGGCGCGCACCGCCGAGTGCAGTCCGTCGGCCCCCACCACGAGATCGAAGGGGCGAGACGGGCCGTGCTCGAAGTCGACCCGGACGCCGTGCTCGTCCTGAGCGAGCGCCGTGACACGATCGCCGTACATGAACTCGGCTTCACCGGACGCCAGTTGCTCCAGCATTCCCACCAGATCCTCGCGCAACAGCTCGATGTCTCCGCTGTCGAGGCGGCCGCTGCTGAAGGTGGCCTCCGTGGTCCGGTGGAGTTCGTTGCCGTCCGCGTCGAGCACGGACATGCCCCGCATCCGGGTGGCCGCCTCGCGCACCCGGCCGAGCAGCCCCATCCGCTCCACGACGTCGAGCGCCACTCCCCTGACGTCGACCGCCTGTCCACCGGGCCGCACCCCGCAAGCGCGCTCCACGACGGTCACCTCGAAGCCCCGCCGGCGCAGCCAGTACGCGAGAGCGCAGCCGGCCACGCCCGCGCCGGAGATGAGGACGGTCTTCATGGCTGACTCCTTCGTCGGACGAGACGACGGGAAAACCCCGTACACAGCCTGAATGTACGGCGTATTTTCAGCGCCACCAACGGCCAACTTGCCCTGTCTGCACTAGGACACGGTGGGGGAAGACCTCGTACGCGCTGCTAGCCTCTGCACTAGTACAGGCAGAGAGGCCGCGGGAGAAAAATTTCCGATGCCCCGGAGGGAAGGGCGAACGGCATGGCAAGGGAAGACGAGCCGCCCTATCGGCGCATCGCCGACGAGATCCGGCGGCGGATCACCAGCGGTGAACTCGCGCCGGGCGACCGGGTGCCCTCGACCCGGGGGATCGTCAAGGAGTGGGGGGTGGCGCTCGCGACCGCCACCAAGGTGCTGACCACCCTGCGTCTCGAAGGGGTCGTGGAGACGATCCCCCGGGTCGGCACCGTGGTGAGCGAGCGCGACGCCGCCCCACGGAGGCAACCGCCGCCGCGCGTCGGCGCCGAGCATGAGCTGACCCGGGAGCGGATCGTGCGGGCCGCCCTGGAGATCGCTGACGCCGAGGGCATCGGCGCGCTGTCCATGCGCGGGGTCGCCGCCCGGCTCGGGGTCGCCGCGATGGCGCCGTACCGGTACGTGCGCGGCAAGGACGACCTGGTGCTCCTGATGGCGGACACCGCGTTCGGCGAGGCGGGGTATCCGGCCGTGCCGCCGGACGGCTGGCGGGCCCGGCTCGAACTGGGCGGCCGGACCCTGTGGTCACTGTTCCGCAAGCACCCCTGGCTCGCCCAACTCGCCCCGCTCACACGCCCGTTGCTGCTCCCCAATCTGATGGTGCACGCCGAGTGGGCGCTGGCCGCGCTCGACGGGCACGGCCTCGAACCGGCCACCGTGATGGACGTCCATGTGCTCCTGTACGGCTATGTGCAGGGGCTCGCCGCCGGACTGGAGCAGGAGAGCCACGCCGCGGCCGCCACGGGAGTCAGCGAAGAGGGGTGGATGGAGCAGCAGGCCGCCGCACTCGACGCGCTGGTGAGGTCCGGCAGGTACCCGGTGTTCAGCCGGGTCACCGCGGCCCTCGCCGACGGGTACGAACTCCGCTTCGACGCGCTCTTCGAGTTCGGACTCGGCCCGCTGCTCGACGGCTTCGCGGGGATCGTCGAGGGCGGCGGACCAGGCGCCACCGGACCGCAGGTCGGCGGCGGACCAGGCGCCACCGGACCGCAGGTCGGCGGCGGACCAGGCGCCACCGGGCCCCAGGGCAGCGGCGGACCCGACGCCGCCGGACCGCGGCCCGCCGCCCCCGCGCCCCAGGTCAGGCGTTGACGTCCACGACGGTGCGCCCGCGGACCTGTCCGGCGAGGATGCGTTCCGCGACGCCGGGCACCTCGCCGAGGCCGACGAGCGTGGTCATCGCCTCCAGGCGCGCCATGTCGAGATCCCGGACGAGCCGCTCGTACGCCCTGATGCGGCGCTCCATCGGGGCCTGCACGGAGTCGATGCCCGCCAGCGTCACCCCGCGCAGGATGAAGGGAAGTACCGTGCCCGGCAGGCCGGTGCCCTGGGCGAGGCCGCAGCTGGTGACGGTGCCGCCGTACCGGGTGCCGGCAAGGACGTTGACGAGGGTGTGGCTGCCGACCGAGTCGACGGCGCCGGCCCAGCGCTCCTTTCCGAGCGGGCGGCCCGGCGCGGAGAGTTCGGCGCGGTCGATGATCTCGGCGGCGCCGAGTTCGCGCAGGTAGTCGCCCTCGGCGGGCCGGCCGGTGGAGGCGAGCACCCGGTACCCGAGTCCGGCGAGGAGCGTCACGGCCACCGAGCCGACACCGCCCGCCGCGCCGGTCACGAGCACGTCCCCGCTGCCCGGGGTGACGCCCGCGTCCTCCAGGGCGAGCACGCTGAGCATGGCGGTGTATCCGGCGGTGCCGATCGCGGCCGCCTGCCGGGTGGTCAGCCCGGCGGGCAGCGGGACCAGCCAGTCGCCGCTCACCCGGGCCTTCTGCGCGAACCCGCCGTCGTGGGCCTCGCCGACGCCGTAGCCGTTGAGCACCACCTTGTCGCCGGGCACGAACGACGCGTGCGTGGACGACTCGACGGTGCCCGCGAAGTCGATGCCCGGCACCAGCGGATAGCTCCGCACGATGCCCTTGCCGTGGGCGAGCGCGAGGCCGTCCTTGTAGTTGACGGTCGAGTAGTCCACGGCGACGGTCACATCGCCTTCGTGGAGGTCGTTCTCCTCCAGGGTGACGGTCTCGGCGTGGTGGCCCTGCTCGTCGTCCTTGCTCACACGGATGGCGCGGAATGACATCGAATCGCTCTCCTGGCAGTCGGGTGCCTGTTCAGCCGTACGCCGATCTTGCCCCAGCCCGCGTCGCACGCGTGCGGAGGGGCCGCACCGGACGGCTCACGGTACGGCCCCCGACCAGGTGACGGACGTCAGGACCTCAGGACCTCAGGACCTCAGGACGCGCTGATGGTCGCGCTCAAGCGTCACGTCACGCTCACGCGATCTGCACGGAGAAGGCGTGACCGGTCGGCTGCGACGGCGTCTTCACCTCCGTCGCGCCGGTCGCGGGGTCGAAGTACCACCCCGAGCCCGCCGAGGCGAGCTCCGCCGCGGAGCCGTACCGGTGCAGCCGCTTCCCGCCGAGCGCGACGACCCCGGGGGCCGCCTTGCCGTGGACGGTGAGACGGTAGGCTCGGGTGGCCGGCTTGCCCTGGTAACTGCCCGTGCTGGCACCGACGTTGATGACCGAGGCACGTCCGGCCGAGGTGACCTCGACCCGCTGGGTGGCCGACGCGCCCTTGCTGAACTGCCGGGTGACGCCGTCGTCCTCGTACAGCGTGTAGGAGGAGCTGCCGAGCCGCGGGTAGATGTCGTAGTCCAGCTCGCCCTTGTTCCGGGTCTGCCAGGACGTCGTGCCCTTGGGCCACATCGGCACGATCGAGCCGCTCTTCACGAAGAGCGGAAGGGTGTCGAGCGGGGCGGCGTAGTGGTCGATGGTCGTCGGGCCCTGGTAGGTCTTGCCCGTCCAGTAGTCGGTCCAGGTGCCCTTGGGCAGGTAGATGCCGTCACGGACGCTGGTGTCGCTGTAGACGGGCGCCACCAGGAAGTCCGGGCCTGCGAGGAACTCGTACTTGGCGTTGGCGCCCAGGGTGTTGGGGTCGTCCGGGTACTCCAGGGAGAGCGGGCGGACCGCGCCGACGCCGGTCTGCGTGGCGTCCTTGGAGAGCCCGTACATGTACGGGATGAGCCGCTCCTTCAGCTGGAGGTACTTGCGGTTGATGGAGGCGTACGGCTCGCCGTCGAGCCAGGGCTGCTGATCGGCGGCCTTGCCGGTGGTGAGGTCCTTGGCCCAGCCGTCCATCGTCATGATGGCGGGCAGGAACGCCTTCCACTGCAGGTCACGGGTGTACATCTTGGGGTCGTGGCCGAAGATGCTGCCGACGTCGCCGGTGTTGTACGCGATGCCGGAGAGCGTGGCGCCCGCGTACGTGGGGATCTGCCAGCGCAGGTAGTCCCAGCTGAGCTTCTGGTCGCCGCTCCACAGCACGCCGCAGCGCTGGGCGCCGGCCCAGGAGACGGGCAGCCACACGAAGCCGCGGGCATCGCTGTTGTCCTCGATGCCGGCCTTCGCCTGGTCGCAGGCGTTCAGGGCGAAGCCGTAGCCGTTGCCGACCCAGGCGACGTCCAGTTTCGCGACGCGCTGGCCGGCTTTGACCTGGTCGGCGAGCTTGTCGAGGCCGTCCTGGGTCCAGAGCCCCAGCTGGGCGTTGTGGGCCTGGAGGCCCTTGCCGGTCTCGGCGAGGTTCTCGTAGCCGCAGCCGTAGCCGTCGTTGACGAGCATCCAGCCGAGCGGCATCTGGTTCTGGGTGTAGCCGTCGGCCACCTTCAGCGCGTCCAAGGTGTGGCGCTCGCCGCGGTTGGCGTTGTGCAGGTAGCAGTCGGAGTCGCCGGGTTCGAGCCCGTACACCGGCGGCATGAACGGCTTGCCCACCAGGGAGGTGTACTTGCCGATGACCGACTTCACGTCACCGGTGAAGTAGTAGGCGTCCAGGCGCCGTTCCTGCTGGCCGGTGCGCACGCGGGGGCCGAAGTCGTACACGCCCGGGGTGAAGGTGTTGCGGAACACGCCGTACCCGGCGGAGGAGATGTAGAAGGGCTGGGAGTTGTTCCAGCCGCCTTCGTTCCAGTTGGTGTTGTTGCCCACGTTCATGACCTGGTCGCGGTGGGAGAAGCTCCCGTTCTGCTCGCCGCCGCCGAAGAACTGCTCGTCGGCGCCGCGGGTCAGGCTCTGGCGCATGCCGCCGGAGGTCCACCGCAGCGGGTCGGCCTCGGACCAGACGACGGTCCTGTTGTCGCCCTTGTAGAGCGCGAAACGGAGCGGCTTTTTGTACACGCGCAGGACGACGCCTTTGCTGTGGATGCCGTAATAGGCGCCCGTGTCAAAGGAGTTGGTGTTCTTCTGCGGCTTTGGCTGCGTCTGGATCATGTGGCTGCCGGGCGGATCGGTGAAGGTGCCGTCCGGTGCGGCACGCAGCCGCAGGGTGTCGTCGGCGAAGAAGTCCACGCGGGCCTTGAGCGCGCCGGCCGCGATGTCGTACGTGCCGCCCTTGCCGGCGAAGGAGGTGAGGTTCCCGGCGTCGGTCGGCTCGGGCAGGTAGGCGGTGCCGGTGAAGGAGTTGTGGTGCACGTCGTAGGGGACGACGACCACGTGGTACGTCCCCGACGCCTTCGGGATGACGGTGGCCTCGGGGTCGGCGGTGCCGGCGCTGGAGGCGACCTGCTTGCCCGCGTCGTCGTACACGTACAGGTCGAAGTCGTCGGTGGGGGTGCCCCATTGGACCGAGACGGGCACACCGCCCTCCGGGTTGTCGTCCCACTGGCCGGCCGGCGGCTGCACGGTGAGATCGAAGCGGGCGCAGACCGCGCCGTCGGGATCCTGCGCGGGCGGCGGGCACTTGTCGGGCGAGTCGACAGTGCCCTTCTCATAGACGGGGCTCTGCCAGGTAAGGGTCTTCGTCCCGCCGTCCAGCACACCGCCGGGCGGCGCCGCGGCCTCGGCCTGGGCGGCCGCGGGAACGGTCAGGGCAGTGAGGGCGAGTGTCAACGCCGCAAAGACGGCGAGGGCAGGTCGTCGGGGTGGGCGGGGGCTGTGCCAGGGGGTCCGCAAGGGTTCGTTCTCCGTTCGTACCGAGCAACAGCGGGGCGAAGAGTGCGCGTTCATGCTTGGAATCGTGGAGTTTCGAGCATCAAGATTCACCGTGGGGTGGGTACATGTCAACGCCTCGGGCGGAGGGAGGGGAGGGTCGGTCGGCGGATCTGCCGCGCGGGGCGGGGCGCGAGGTGGCGCGCGTGCGTGCGCAGCCCGCGGCGGTTACGCGGCACGGCGAACTGGACCACGCGGGCGGCGCACCGTCCGAGCGGGCGCGTCCCAGGCCGGCGGGACAGGACAAACCAGCCCGAACAGCATGCCGCAGGGCGGACGTTGCCCGGGACCGTCAACGCGGAACGAGCAACTCGGCGCAGCACGCCGCAGGGCGTCGGGCCACTGAGAGGCAACCACGACGGTGACGCCCCAAAGGCCACTCAAGACGGCCAGGCGGTCAGGGCGGTCAGGGCGGTCAGGGTGGTGAGGCCACTCAGGAGGGCCAGGCAGCCAGGACGGTCAGGACGGTCAGGACGGTCAGGACGGTCAGGACGGTCAGGGCAGAACGAACCAGTCCATGCCGAACGCCGCGGCCAGGCCCACCACGAGGAGCCAGGACCCGAGACGCGTACGCCCGTTGCGGCTCAGCTCGATGACCACGCCGCACAGGATGAGAGCGATCCCGTACACACCGACGACGAGTACGGAGGAGCGCGTGGCCAGGCGCACGACGAGGATCACCCCCATCGCCGCCATGAGCACACCGGCGGCGACCATCCGAACCAGCCGCGCCTGCCGAGGCGCCATGCCGCCGGCCAGGGGCTCAGCGGGGCCTGGCGAGTTGGCGGGCGTAGGAGCGTCGGCCGGGGCCGCGTGATCGGGGCCCCGGGAATCTGCTTCTCCGACGCCAGCGGGGTTTACGGGTTCCTCCAAAGCCCCATGCTCCGGGCCCCGGGAATCTGCCTCTCCGACGCCAGCAGGGGTTACGGGCTTCTCCAAAGCCCCATGCCCGGGAGCCGCGGGACCTGCCTCCCCGGCGCGAGCCGAGACTACGGACTCCTCCGAAGTCACCGCCCCGCCGAGCCCGGAGCGAGCCGACACCCCAGTCTTGGTCCGGCCGGGTATCGCCCGTTCCTTCGGTCGGGGCGCCTCCGGAGCCGCGTCCGCCACTTGTTCCTGATCCGAGGTGCTCATGAGCCCGGATCGTAATCGCTCTCCCCCGGCCGTGTTCCACCCCGCTGCCGACGGCGACACACCCCCTTCACAACGGGCGCGCGAACGGGTGGGGCGCGCGGGGGACGCGCCGCCCGCGCCGGGCAGCAACGTCGTGGTCCGTCCCCCCTCGGCCACGACGCCCTGCCACCCTTCAGGGGGGTCCGGCCACGCGGACGTCGCGGTGAAAAGCTCCCGGCGGCCACGGAATGACAATCACCGATTCGGGTGGCCGCACCCCCAGGGGTGGATCGAACGCAAGATCACGACGTTCCACCCCACCAGCACGGCCCCGCGAGGTCGCCTGGAACGTTTGAGCGAAGATTCGCCCGCCTCTCACCGTTACGCATGACCCGCCCCGTGAGTTTTCCGAGCACCTGTCCGTACTGATGCCACCGGAGGAGCCCCGTGCGAACCCAACCCACCATCGTCGGCGTACATCTCGTGTTCGAACATCTTGGACGGGTCCTCCTCCAACGGCGCGCCCCGGGCGTCGCGTTCGCGCCGGGCACCTGGCACGTCCCCGCCGGGCATCTGGAGGCCGAGTCGGCGACCGCGTGCGCCGTCCGGGAATCGGGGGACGAGCTCGGCGTGCAGATCGAGGCGCAGGACCTCCGCCTCGTCCACGTGCTCCACTACCGCGGCACCGCCGCCGGCACCCCCCGTATGCAGCTGTTCTTCCGCGTCCTGGCCTATCGCGGAACGCCCAGGATCTGCGCACCCGACCGGCACACCGCACTGGAATGGCACCCCTACGCGGCGCTGCCCGCCCCGCTCGTCGACTACACCGCCGTCGCCCTGACCGCCATCGCCGCGAACCGCCCGTACGCCGCCATGGGGTGGGGTGCATGAGCACACCCAAGTCGGCGCCTGCCATGACCGGTTCGGCCGCGGCCGCTTTCATCCAGCGCGACGACGGCCGCGTCCTCCTCGTGCACCACGCCGGCACCCGGCGCTGGGTCATGCCCGGAGGCAAGGCCGACGACGGCCCGTACGGCGGCGAG
Organism: Streptomyces sp. NPDC048361; assembly: GCF_040651795.1. Taxonomy (NCBI): domain Bacteria; kingdom Bacillati; phylum Actinomycetota; class Actinomycetes; order Kitasatosporales; family Streptomycetaceae; genus Streptomyces; species Streptomyces sp. NPDC048361. The sequence continues at coordinate 43,667 of NZ_JBEZKW010000008.1, read as the reverse complement.
ACGCCCCGCCAGTGCTGTGAGCGCGAGGGCCGCGAAGAGACCGGTGTGCGGGTCACCGCGGGCCGGCTTCTGGTGGTGCAGTGGCTGTCCATCGGCCGCCACGGCGCCTACGCACCCCAGCCGTTCGCCTGCCATCTCTTCGTCTTCGCCGCCACCATCACTCGCGATGATCACCTCAACATCCGTACGCCAGAAGGGGAGTTGCTCGGCTGGGAGTGGTGGGACCCGGCCGAGGCGACCGGCGCGATGGACGCGGCCAACGGCCGCCTGCTGCGCGCCGCGACCCGCGCCGCGGCGGGTCACGAGGCCGCACCGGCCTATCTGGAAGAGCTGCCCACCGCCGATGCCGCCGCAGATGCCGCCACCGGGGGTGTCCGCCAGTGAAACTCACCCGCAAACAGGGGCAGGTGGCCCAGCCCGCGAGCTCGACCTCCACGCCCACCTCCACGCCCACGCCCACGCCCACTTCCACCTCCGCTTCCACCCCACCCCCTGCCTCCGCCTCCACCCCCACGTCCGCCTCCGAGGAAGCGCTGTTCGGTGGCTCGCTCCGCTACGACCTCGGCTGGAACAAGCACGACGACGCGTTCCTCGAACTGGGCCTGCGAGCCATGCTGTTGCGCCTGCCCCGGCTGGTCGCCCTCACCGTGAAGCTGGCGTGGCAGGCCGACCGGCAGGCGCTGCGCCTGGTCACCGGCGCGGAAATCGGCCGGGGCAGCTGCCAGGCCATCGGCCTGATCGCCGTCAACCAGGCGCTCTCGCACCTGTTGTCCGGCGGCAGCACCGCCCAGCGGCTCACCGCGGCGAGCGGGGCGATCGCCGCGACCGCGGCCACGGCCGGCGTCGGCGCGGTGCTGCGGGCCCTGTCCACCGCGGGGACAGGACGCCTGGAGCCGAAGGTCGAGCGGGTGGCCACCGAGCAGTACCTCACGCACACCGCCGCCGTGGAGCTCGCCGCCATCGAGGACGACGACTTCCACCGCCTCCTCGACAGCGCGTCCTACGGCGCCGGGTCGGCGCGGCGGCTGGTCAAGTACGTCCAGAACATCGTCAGCGGCCTGCTGTCGCTGGCCGCCGCCGCGGGGGTGCTGGCCGTCCTGCACCCCCTGCTGATCGTGCTGCTGATCGCGATGACGGTGCCGAGTTCCTGGGCCGCCCTGAGCGTGGCCCGGCGCCGCTACGCCTCGTTCCAGACCTGGGTGCAGCACTCGCGGGCCGGTCAGCTGATCAGCCGTCTGCTGATGTCGACGGAGGCCGCCGCCGAGATCCGGGTGCACGACGTGGGACCGTATCTGCTGCACCATTTCCGGCAGATGTCGATGGACCAGGAGGCCGAGCAGCGCAGACTCGCCCACCTCGCCGCGCGCACCGGCCTGGTCGCCGCGGGCTGGACGGGGCTCGCGACCGCGGCCGCGTACGCCACTCTGGGCGGCCTGTTGTGGAGCGGGGCAATGGCGCTGTCCGTCGGCGGGACCGCGATCCTCGCCATCCGCGCCGGTTCCTCCAGCCTGTCCAACCTCGTCCTGCAGATCAACTATTGCCACGAGGAGTCCCTGTTCGTCGCCGACCTCCACGAGCTGTGCGCGGAAGCGACCGTGCGCGCGATCCCCGTCGGAGGGCAGGCGCTTCCCGTGAAACCGCGAGAGATCCGTTTCGAGAAGGTGGTGTTCACCTACCCGGGCAAGGAGTCCGGGCCGTCGAAGGACGCCAGGCGCGCGCTGGACGGCGTCGATCTCACCATTCCCACCGGGAAGATCGTCGCCCTGTGCGGGGAGAACGGCTCCGGCAAGTCCACCCTGGTGAAGCTGCTCGCCGGGCTCTACCAACCGGACGCCGGACGCATCCTGTGGGACGACGTCGACACCCGCACCGCCGACCGGCAGGAGCTCGTCTCACGGATCGCCATGGTCGGTCAGGACTTCTACCGCTGGCCGTTCACCGCCGAGGTGAACGTCTGCATCGGGCGCACCGACATCCCGCCGAGCGCCGAACGGCGCGACCGGGCCGCGCGGTACGCCGGAGCCGAGAAGCTCGTCGCCGAACTGCCGCACGGCTGGAACACCCTCCTCGCCCGCGGCTACAAGGACGGCCACAATCCGTCCGGCGGCGAATGGCAGCGGCTCGGCATCGGCCGGGCCCACTACCGGGGCGGGGAGATCCTCATCGTGGACGAACCGACCTCCGCCCTTGACGCCAAGGCCGAGCAGAAGCTGTTCGACAGGTTCCGCAGCCTCGCGGACGAGGGCCAGACGGTCATCCTCATCACCCATCGGCTCGGCTCCGTCCGCACCGCGGACCTCATCCACGTACTCGACCGGGGGCGGGTCGTCGAGAGCGGTACCTTCACCGAGCTGCTGTCGGACGAGGCGCAGGGGGTGTTCAGGAGCCTGTACGAACTCCAGGCCGCCCAGTACCGCCCGACCGGAGCGACGGGCCTACCGCGCCAGGCCACCGGCCCCGCGGCGGCTGAGGGAGCCCCGACCTGACGCGGTTCGGCCCTCCGTAGAAGTGCCTAACTACCCTCCTTCGAAGCCGAGTTGGCCGCCCGGACGGACCCGGCGGCCACCTCGCCTGCGCTCCGGCCCCCGCCGGCCGTCAGGGCAGAAGTTCGACGTATCCGTCGGTCCCGTGCACGCGGATCCGCTGCCCGTCGCGGATCAGCCGGGTGGCCCGCTCCACGCCCACGATGGCCGGGAGCCCGTACTCCCGGGCGATCACCGCGCCATGGGTCATCACCCCGCCGACCTCCGTCACCAGGCCCGCGATCCCGACGAACAGCGGCGACCAGCTGGGGTCCGTGAACGTCGTGACCAGGATGTCGCCCGCTTCGAGGTCGGCGTCGGCCATGTCGAGGACGACGCGGGCCCGCCCCTCGACGGTCCCGGCGGAGACCGGGATGCCGAGGAGGGCCCCGGCCGGCGCGTCGTCGCGCCGGTACGCCCCGGTGAGGGCCTCGCCGTCCGAGGTGAGCACGCGCGGTGGCGTCAGCGCCTCGTACGACCGGAACGCGTCCTCGCGCTCCTTGATGAGGCGTCGGTCCACGTGGTGCGAGCGCACGACGGCGTGGAATTCCTCGACCGTGAGGTAGTAGACGTCCTCCCGATCGTTCAGCACACCGGCCCGCACGAGGCGGTCGGCCTCCGCGAGCAGCGCCCGCTTGTACACGAAGTACCGGCTGATGAGGTTGTACTTGGGGTACTCCCGGTATCCGACGAAGGTCCGCACCCGGTCGATCATCCGCTTGGTCTCGTCGGCCTTGCGGTCCCCGTCCGGCAGGGCCCGCAGGCGCGACAGCACGTCCTGTTCCTTCTGCCACGCCTTCTGCCGGCCCTGCTCGAAGCGGCGTCCGGCGGCGCCCGCCTCGAAGTTCCCGACGTTGTCCAGGATGACGGGGACGAGGGTCGCGGGGCGCTCGCTCCAGCGCGGCCTCGTGATGTCGATCTCTCCGACGCAGCGCATCCCGTACCGGTCGAGATAGGCGACGATGGCGTCGCGGGTCTCGGTCCCGCCCGGGAGCTTCGGCAGTTCGTCCAGGAAACCGTCGCCCTCGACACCCTCCAGGAACGCGACGACCTCGGGATGCGGGCGGACCACGTCGGCGACGTCGAGCAGCGCGAGGCCCATCTCTGACGTGATGTTGTCGGGGGCGGACAGGGTGAGGGTGTCGGCCGCGTTCTTCTCGCCCAGCCACTCCCGCAGCCTGTCGTTGAGCCACCAGGTGGCCTCCATCCCCGCCATGATCGCCTGCATGCTCAGCGGATCGCTCAGGACCCGCTTGTGCTCCTCGAACGCCTCGGCCAGGAAGTCGAACAGCGCCGGCCCCGACTTCGTCCGGATGTCGTTCTTCAACGCGGCGAGCGAGGTCCGGCTGCGCTCGATCAGCTCGGTGACGATGGCCGGATCGGTCTCGATGGGGGTGGGCCGGCCACCGGCCGGAGCTGTACCGGCAGGCGGGCCGCCGGACGACGGCTTGCCGGACGACGGCCTGCCGGTGCCCGGGTCCGGCAGGGTCCGGACGAAGCCGTCGCGTTCCAGGACGGTCTCCAGCGCGTCCCGGGTCAGCGGATCGCCTTTCCCGATGAGATCCAGAAGCGCGGCGCGGCTCGTGGGTGACGCCAGACGCGGGGTGGCGTCGACGAACAGCCTGCCGCCCGCCTCGCACATCGTCGCGATGGCCGTCGACCGCCACACCGAGAGCCCCAGGGGCTTCATGGCGTCGGTCATCATCTGCTGGTGGCCGACGGAGAGGTAGACGTGGTTCTCCTCGTCGCGGCGCTCGGGCACCGGAAACAGCGTCGTGACGGGCCGGCTCTGCACGATGTGGAAGGCATCGTCGGCCAGGCACCACTCGATGTCCTGCGGGCGCCCGAAGTGCGCTTCGATCCGCCTCCCCAGCCGTACGAGCCGCAAGGCCTGCGCATCGGTCAGGGCCGGCTCCTCCTGCCGCTCCGCGTCGACGGCGACTTCGCGCGTACCGCCGGTCGGCAGGGCGTCGACGGCCCGGTGTTTGGCGGCGATCGACCGGGAGACGATCTCGCCGTCGCGCACCGTGAAGACGTCGGGGTTGACCAGCCCGGAGACCAGGGCCTCGCCGAGTCCGAAGCCGGCGTCCACGGTGGCGACCTTGCGGTTGCCGGTGACGGGGTCGGCCGTGAACAGGATGCCCGAAGCTTCGGGGAAGACCATCCGCTGCACGACCACCGCCATGTGCACCGCACGGTGGTCGATGCCGTTGCGCCGGCGGTAGATCACGGCACGCTCGGTGAACAGCGAGGCCCAGCACCGGCTGATGTGCGCGAGGACCGCGGCAGGCCCCAGCACGTTCAGGTAGGTGTCCTGCTGTCCGGCGAAGGACGCGGTGGGCAGGTCCTCCGCCGTCGCGCTGGACCGTACGGCGTACGCGGCCCGCTCACCGAACCGGGCGAGCGCGCGGGCGATCTCCGCCGCGACGTCGTCCGGAACGGAGATCTCCGCCACGGCCCGGCGGAGCTCCGCGCTGAGGATGCCGGTCCCCTCCCGGTCGTCCGGGTCCACGTCCGCCAGCCGATCGAGCAGGGCCTCGACGGACGGCGGCCCAGCCAGGACCCGCCGGAAGGCGTCCGTCGTCACGCAGAAGCCGGCCGGCACGTCGACACCGTCGATCCGCGACAACTCGCCCAGATGCGCGCCCTTGCCGCCCACCAGGGCGACCCGGGTCGCGTCGGCCTTCTGAAGATCCAGCACGTACTGCGCGGTCAAAGCGATACCTCCGAGGGGCGCCATGCCCCGTTGTGTTCCTGTTTTCGCTGACCCGGCCGACCCGAACAGGCCGGCCGACCCGACTGATTCGACGTGCACGCGCAGTCGATGTCCCGACAGCGACACGCTCCCGCCACCTCCCCGTTCACGCAGGTGGGGGCGGAGGTCGACGATTGTGCGCCCAGACCGGGGCCTTGTGGCAAGCCCCCCTGTGCGCTATACGTTGAGAGAGGCAGGGAGAGACATCTCCCTGCCTTTGTCATGTGGTGTCACGTGGCCGCCCGCGCGCATCGAGCCCGACCGCGTGCCGCCCATCGCCACGGCCTTCGGCACCACCTCCACCGGCACGCCCATCGACAGATGACGAAAAACCACCTCCGACCTTTCATACATCTGTACGAAGTGGGGGCGGGGAGCTTCTGCGAGAGTGCCGTTCGCGACAAAGTGCCGTGTCCACAGGGGAGTTGAGCGGCCGGGCGGCGCCGTTGGGTCCGCGATGAGCCGTAGGCGATCCACGCCGTGACCAGGCGTGGAGATTTTTCCGCACGGTATAGCCCACCGACCCACGGGGCGCCGACCGCCGGCGGTCGAGGGGAACTTGAGTGACGCATTCGCTTCAGGAGGCTGTTGTGACGGAAGAAACAGACGAGAACAAGACGCGGAAGAACGGCCTGCACGGGGGCGTGAGCACGGAGCTCACCGAGAACATGCGGCAGGGCTGGGCCGACACCGAACGCCGCCACCTCGAACCCGTCGCGCAGGCACCACACACCGCGCGCCGCCGGGCGGCGATCTCGGGCCGGTTCCCCGGCGAGCTGCTCGTGATCCCGGCCGGCAACCCGAAGGTGCGCTCCAACGACACGGACTACCCCTTCCGCCCGTCGTCGGAGTATGTGTATCTGACGGGAGATCAGTCCCAGGACGCCGTCCTGGTCCTCGAACCCCGCGCAGCCGGCGGGCACGAGGCCGTCGCCTACCTCCTCCCCCGCTCCGACCGCGAGTCCGGCGAGTTCTGGCTCGACTACCACGGTGAACTCTGGGACGGTCGCCGCAACAGCCTCGCCGAGAACGAGCAGCTCCTCGGAGTGCCGTGCCGCGATGTCCGCACCCTGACCGAGCGGCTCGCCGAGGCCACCGGGCCGATCCGTCTGCTGCGCGGGTACGACGCGGGGACCGACGCCGCCCTGCGCGACAAGGTGACCGCCGAGCGGGACATCGAGTTCCGCGTCGCACTGTCCGAACTGCGCCTGATCAAGGACGAGTTCGAGATCGCGGACCTGCGCCACGCCTGCCAGGCCACAGCCCGGGGCTTCGAGGACGTGGTGAAGATCCTCGGCACGGACACCCCGACACCGGAGCGGGCCATCGAGGGCACGTTCTGGATGCGCGCACGGATCGAGGGCAACGACGTGGGCTACGCCTCGGTCTGCGCCGCGGGCCCGCACGCCACGACGCTGCACTGGGTCCGCAACGACGGCGAGGCCCGCCCGGGCGATCTCCTGCTGCTCGACGCCGGCGTGGAGAGCCGCAACCTCTACACCGCCGACGTCACCCGCACCCTGCCCGTCGACGGCCGCTTCACCCCGGTGCAGCGCCAGGTGTACGACGCGGTATACGCGGCCCAGTCGGCCGGCATCGCCGCCGTCAAGCCGGGCGCCAAGTACCGGGACTTCCACCACGCCGCCCAGCGTGTACTGACCGAACACCTCGCCTCCTGGGGCCTGTTCGGTGGCCGTTCGGTGGACGAGGCGTACGAACTCGGGCTGTTCCGGCGCTGGACCCTCGCCGGCACCGGGCACATGATCGGCCTCGACGTCCATGACTGCGCCAAGGCCCGCACCGAGCTGTATGTGGAAGGCACCCTTGAAGCGGGCATGGTGCTCACCGTCGAGCCGGGCCTGTACTTCCAGTCGGACGACCTGACCGTGCCCGAGGAGTTCCGCGGCATCGGCGTCCGCATCGAGGACGACCTCCTGGTCACCGAGGACGGCAACGAGAACCTCTCCGCCGGCCTCCCGCGCTCCGCCGACGACGTGGAGGCCTGGATGGCGCGGCTGCGGAGCTGAGCGCAGCCGAGAACGCCCGCCGCGGCCCGGCCCGCATCGACGGGACGGGGGCCGGGCCACGGCCGGTTGGGTTCTCGGGTTTCTCTGTGAGAACGGACCATCACACGACGGGACGTGAGCGATGCAACAGCAGGACGGCGTGCGTGGATTGCGCAGCCACGATCATCAAATACCGGACGCGGTCGCCGAGGTGTTCCGGCACGGCTGGGCCGATACCGGCCTGTCGCCGCGGCCGCTGCCGGGGGCCGCGTGGGCGGCCAAACGGCGCGCGGCGCTCTCCGAGCGGTTCCCCGGCGAGCGGATCGTCATTCCGTCGGGCGGCATCAAGACCCGCAGCAACGACTTCGACTACGCGTTCCGGCCGCACTCCGCGTACATCCACCTCACCGCCGAGCAGGGCACGCGGGCGGTGCCGGACAGTGTGCTGGTCTTCGAGCCGACGGGCCACGGGCACGAGGTCACCCTGTTCACCCGGCCGCGGTCACCGCGCGACGCCGGGCCGCACGGTGCGGAGCTCTACAGCGACCGCCGGCACGGCGAGTTCTGGGTCGGCCGGCGCCGTACGCTCACGGAGACCGCGGGCGCCCTGGGCGTCGAGGCGGTCTCCCGCGACCACCTGGAGCGTGCGCTGGCCGGCGGGGTGCCGACGCGGGCCGTGCGCGGCGAGGACCCGGTGGTGGACGCCCTGGTGGCGCCGTCCGCGCTCGCCGACACCGAACTGCTCGCCTTCCTCGCGGAGCAGCGGCTCGTCAAGGACGCGTGGGAGATCGAGCAGGTGCGGGCGGCCGTCCAGCACACGGTGGCCGGTTTTCACGACGTCGCCGCCGAACTGCCGTACGCCATGCGTGTCGAGCGGGGTGAGCGCTGGGTGGAGGGGACCTTCAACCGGAGGGCCCGGATGGAGGGTTACGGCCTGGGGTTCGAGACGATCGCCGCGGCCGGCGCGCACGCGTGCGTGCTGCACTGGATGCACAACGACGGTCCGGTGCGCGACGGTGAGCTGCTGCTGCTCGACGCGGGCGTCGAGGCCGACTCGTTCTACACCGGGGACGTCACCCGGACGCTGCCCGTCGGGGGGCGCTTCACGGATGTCCAACGCCGCGTGTACGAGCTGGTGTTCGCCGCCCAGTCGGCGGGCATCGCCGCGCTGCGACCGGGCGCGCCGTACGGCGCGTTCCACGACGCCGCGACGCGCGTCATCGCGGAAGGGCTGGACGCCTGGGGGCTGCGGCCGGGCGGCGACGCCGTCACGCACGAGCCCGCCCTGTACCGCAGGTACACCGTCTGCGGCACGGGCCACATGCTCGGTCTCGACTGCCACGACTGCGCCGCGGCCCGCAGCGAGACATACGCCCAAGGCGTGCTCCAGGAGGGCCATGTGCTCACCGTCGAGCCCGGACTGTACTTCCAGGCCGACGACTTGACGATCCCTCAGGAGTTGCGGGGTATCGGTGTGCGCATCGAGGACGACTTCCTCATCACGGCCGACGGCGCCGAGTGCCTGTCGTCGGGCCTGCCGCGCGGCGCCGACGACATCGAGGCGTGGATGGGCGCGTTGCGGTGAGAGCACCCCGCCCCCTGGTCGACCAGGTCTGCGGACAGCTGCGTAAGGGCGGCGCGGTGGCGGAGGTGGGGCCCACCCGGTTCGGCAACGCGTTTCACCGAGGCGGTCGGCGCTCTCGGTGTGCACGAGGGCCGGGTGCCGTCCCTGTCGCCGGAGTTCCTCGCCAAGTGCGTCGCGGACCTGAGGCTGCACGGTCCGCTCCGACAACCGAGAGCTGGGGGTACGGGGGATTCGGTTACAGACGGCGCCAGCGCGCGGAGGCGAAGGAGAAGACGCCGAAGAGGATCAGGCCGAGGGCGACGGCGAGCAGGAGCCAGGGGCCCATGGGGGTGGCCGCGAGGCTGCGCAGGGTCGCGTCCATGCCCTTGGCCTGATTGGGATCGAAGCGTACGGCGGCCACCAGGACGAAGACCCCGGCCGCGGCGAACACGATGCCGCGCGCCACTCCGCCGCCCACGCCGAGCGCGGTGACCGCCATCTTCGTACGGGAGCTCATCGTGGCCGTGTTCAGCTGGCGCAGGAAGCGCCGCATGGCGGCGCGGACGGCGAGAGTGAGGCCCACACCGATCAGGACGCAGCCCGCCGCGCCCACCAGGAACCGGCCGAAGGAGAGTTTGAGGGCGGTGGCCGTCCAGTCGCGGGACTTGGCGTCGCCGTCGGAGCCGCCGCTGTCACCGGTCGCGAAGGTGGCGGTGGCCCAGCAGACCGAGGCGTAGAACACGGCCCGGCCGGCGTCCAGTACACGCGAACCGGCCTTGCCCTTCCGCCCCCTGGTGAGCACCGCACGGGCACCGCGCCACAGCGCCATGCAGCCGAAGCCGACGACGAGCAGCCACAGCATCACCTTCCCGAAGGGCTGCGCCGCGACCTGGTTGAGGGCGCCCTGCCGGTCGGCCTGCCCGCCGCTGCCGACGGCTATCCGTATCGCCAGCATGCCGATGAGGACGTAGACGACGCCGCGGGCGACGAATCCCGCTCGCCCGGCCGCGCTCAGCGTCTCCTTCTGGGCGTTGCGCCGGGTGAACGTGCGGCTCACGGACGCCAACGCCCTGCTTCCAGCTCCTTGGTGACGTGCGTGGGACGAGCTCACGATGCCCTCCTTCGGGGCCGAACGCGCCATGTGGGACGGCGGGTTGCCTGCCAAGAACACGGTCAGCCGATAGGACGACGACCACGACGGTCACGGGGAGCGGCGCGCCGTGTGCTTGCGGCGGCCCGCCCCGTGTGCACGTCGAGTGTGCCCCCGGCTGCGGTCGTCAACCGGCCGGGCGGTCACTCCGTCCACTGGCAGAGGCGAGCGGGTCCGGCTCAGGCGGCTCGCGCCAGGCAGTCCTCCACCACCTTGCGGTCCAGCGCGGCGCGCACGAGCGCCGCCGCCAGTTCGGCGTGCGGGGTGTCGCCGGCGAGGCGGGCGAGCGCGGTCGGGTCCTCGGGCAGGCCCAGCCGTTCGGCGCCCTCGATGGCCTTCGCGTCCAGGAAGGGCGCGTACTCGGGCCAGACGTCCTGGACTTCACGGAGAAAGATGTTGGCCCCGGCAGGACCGAGGCCCGGGGTCCGGCGCAGGAGGCCGCGCAGCTCGTCCGCGTCGCCGTCCGCCTGCTTCCGCAGGTTGCGCAGGTCGCCGCCCCACTCGTCGAGCAACAGCCGTGCCCCGTCGCCCAGTTGGGTCGCGGTACGTTCGTCGTAGCGCCGGTAGCCACCCTCCCCCAGCACGTCGACGCGCCGCTGCCACGTCGCATCGGCCATACGGCGGGGATCGCGCAGGCCGGCCTCGTACAGCGCCCTGGACGTCGCCACCGCCACGGAGGCCCGGATCCGCGCGCTGAGCAGATCGGCCAGGACCAGCGTCCGGTACAGCGGCTGGGGGGTGTTCTGGAGCCGGATGCCCGCTTCGGCCGCGTAGGTCTGTCCGTACCGCCGCACCAGGGTACGCATCACGTTCGCGCGCTCGGTCATGGCTCGGGGTGCTCCCTTGCGTTGTTTGGCGGCCCGGTCACCGTGGACCACCGCCTTGCGGATTCCAGGTCTGGGCGTCCGGCGCCTCGGCCATCTGCCGCAGGGTGCGGCCGCTGTGCACCGAGCGGGCCCGCCGGGGGTCGGGGGTGCCGCCGTGGGTGGCGGCGCGGCCCGAGCCGGTGCGCACCAGCAGCCACGTCGGCCTGGCGGCCGGGCCGTCGCGCTCTTCCTCGCGCCCGTGGAACCGGGTCAGGGCGTACTGCCCGCGGAGCTTCTCGCCGTGCAGGTCGAACGTGGCGTGTCCATGCTCCAGGGCCTGCCCGAAGGGCACCGGCCGGTGGTGCTTGTCATGGCTGGTGGGCCGGTAAGTACCGCGGTCCCAGACGATGACGGTCCCGCCGCCGTACTCGCCGCGGGGGATCACCCCCTCGAAGTCCAGGTAGTCCAATGGGTGATCCTCGGTGGGGATGGCGAGTCGCTTGTCCCGCGGGTCGGTGGACGGCCCCTTGGGGACCGACCAGGACTTGAGCACCCCGTCGACCTCCAGCCGGAAATCGAAGTGCAGGGAACTCGCATCGTGGATCTGCACCACGAACGAGGGCTCGTCGCGACCGGTGCCCGTGCGGCCGTCCGCGGAGTTCCGGCCGCTCGGTTCGCTCGTCCTGTCGAAGTGCCGCTTCCCGCGGTACGTGCGCAGGTCATCCTTCTCACCCACGGTGTCCTCCTCCTTCCGGGCCCTCGGGCGCGTGGGGCCGGCCGGGCGCACGGGGCCCACCGGGCGCGTGGGGTCCGCCCGTACCCCGGACCCCGCCGGTCATGCACGCCTCGTGTCTCATCATGGCCCGCCGCGGTGTCCGGGGCATCAGCAGCCTTGTTTGCTACGGCGGCGGCTGCTTGAGTGGTGCGATGACCGGCGCACCGTCCCTGTCGGTCACGAAGTCGCGGTGGACCGGCTTCTCGTCCGTCGGCCCGGGACGGTTCGGGCATGCGATGCCGTCGCCGTCGCGGTCGAGTCCGTTGGGGTCGAGTGCGTCCGGAAGAACAGCGATACACCGATCGTCCAGTTGCACTCGCGCGGCCTGCGGAAGGAACCCGTAAAGAAGATCCGCAGCATGTGCACGCTGATCGCGGCCATGAAGACCAACGCCACCCAGTGATGCGTCTGCCGCATCAGCAGGCCGCCGCGAATGTCGAGGGTGATGTTCAGAGTCGAGCTGTACGCCGTCGACATGGGCAGGCCCTGGAGCGGAACGTAACTGCCGTTGTACAGCAGCTCCTTCGTGCCCGGCTCGAAAAACAGGGTCAGCCACGTACCGGTGAGCATCAGGACCACCAGGCTGTACAGCGCCAGTTCCCCCAGAAGGAAGCTCCAGTGGTCGGGAAACGCCTTCCGCAGCAGCGCCTTGGCAGCCTCAGCCAATGGGGAGCGCCGATCCACCATGGTGAATCCGGTCCGTACGGCAGCGCGCGCGGCAATACGGGCGCGCTGTCGCAGCTATGGGGATCACCGCTGAACCGCCGGCGGCTCTCCTGCCCGACAACGGATTCGTTGATCTTCACGCTGCCCACACTTACCGAATCGTTACCTAAGGACGGAAACCAGCCTCGCGGCACACGGATCAGAGAACAATCAGTAGCGAATCGGACACCACGACCGCCGAAACCGACACCCGGCTGCCCGCGGTAGCCACCGGGTGGCCGGCAACCTGGCCTCCACCAGATCGCCTTGATCTCACGTCGTGTTCCCGCTGCTAGCGTCCTGTGTGTCTCAGACGTGACGCATAGGGGGGCGCTGTCATGCGCCGGAAGATCGAGGCAGGTCGTTGACTCGTACACACCGCAGGTCGGGGAAGGCACTTCCGATCGGCATAGCAGCGACGCTCATCGCGGGATCCGTGGCGGCCATCGGAACGTTCGCGCTGGCGGATCCGTCCAGCAGTGCGGCTGCTGCGTTGGATCCGGCCGCGGGACTGCAGCGGGAGTTCGCGGACGCCGCGCAGGAATTCCACGTGCCGCAGAGCATATTGATGGGCGTCTCCTACCACTTGACCCGGTGGGAGACGCACCAGGGGCAGCCCAGCACGGCCGGGAACTACAACGTCATGGGTCTGACCCAGGTGACGGCCAAGGACGTGGAGGAGCCGACGCGGGCGGAGCGGCTGTCGCATCTGAACATGAGCGGCGATCCGGCGCGGATGAAGAAGTTCAACCCGGCAAGGGCCCTTGCGGCCGGCGATGGCCAGACGGACACATCCGATCCCCGGCTGCACACGCTGGACGCGGCAGCCGATCTGACAGGTGAGTCGGCCGACGCGCTGCGCACCGATCGCGCGGAGAGTGTGCGGGGCGGGGCGGCGCTGCTGGCCGCGTACGAGAAGGAGGCCACCGGCTCACTGCCGAAGGACGCGGGCCAGTGGTACGCGGCCGTCGCCCGTTACAGCCAGGCTCCGGACACCAAGGGCGCCCAACTGTTCACACAGCGGGTCTTCCAGACCATCAACCGGGGCAGCAGCCGGGTCACGGCGGACGGGCAGCGGGTCACCCTTCCCGCCGACCGGTCGGTCACCCCCGCCAAGCCGGCGAAGATGAAACTGGCCGCGACGTTCGCCAGTACCGCAGTTGTTCCGACGCCCGAGTGCCCGGCGGGACTGAACTGTGACTTCCGGCCCGCGGCGTTCAAGCAGAACAGCAAGGACCTGGCGGACTACGGCAACTACGACGTCACCAACCGTCCCGCAGACGGCGTCGACATCCGCTACATCGTCATCCACGACACCGAGGGCGGCTACGACAGCTCCCTGAGTGTCTTTCAGGACCCGACGAAGTCCGCCAGCGCGCACTACCTCATCCGCGCCTCCGACGGCCTGGTCACCCAGCTCGTTCCCACCAAGGACACCGCCTGGCAGGCAGGCAGGCAACAAAACCCTCAACATGCACTCGATCGGCATCGAGCACGAGGGTTACGCCATCAAGGCGGGCAGCTGGTACAGCGAGACCCAGTACGAGTCGTCGGCAGCACTGGTGAAATACCTGGCCACCCGATTCAACATTCCACTGGACCGCGAGCACATCATCGGGCACGACGAAGTGCCCGGCCCGATCGACGCCAACGTCGCCGGCATGCACTGGGACCCCGGCCCCTACTGGGACTGGAACCACTACCTCGCCCTGATGGGGGCGCCCACCGGTGACGGCGGTGCGGGCAGTCCGCTCGCAGCCGGCCAGGAAGTCACCATCGCCGCGCCGTTCACCACGGCCAACCAGCCGACGATCGTGTACTGCTCCCCCGCCCCCTGCACGACGCAGGCACCGCACCCGGCGAACTTCCTCTACCTCTACTCCAACGCCTCCACCAGTTCACCGCTGATCGCGGATCCGTATCTGCGCGGCGGTGCCGCGGGCAGCACACAAGGCCCGGACTGGGCCGCCAAGGCCGTCACCGGAGGCCGCTATGTGGTCGCCGCGGTCAAGGGCGACTGGACGGCGATCTGGTACGGGGGCAAGCAGGGCTGGTTCTACAACCCCGGCGGCCAGCGCACCGCCCCCGTCGGCTCCACCGGACAACCGGTCATCACACCGAAGGCCGGGCTCGCCTCCATTCCCGTGTACGGCAGGGCCTACCCACGGACCGCCGACTACACCGGCACCCAGGTGCCCGTCCAGACGGACACCGACAAATCGCTGACGAAGTACGCCATCAAGGCCGGCCAGGCCTACGTGCCGGCCGGGCCGGCCGCGGCCGGGGACTACTTCTACGCGATGAACTACGACAACAGCGCCCCCGGCGACCACAAACTCGTCACCGGAACCACGAAGTTCATCCCGATCCGCTACAACCACCGCCTCGCCTGGGTCCGCGCCGACGATGTGCAGCAGATCTCCAGCACCCGGCCGGCCAACGGTGCGACCCGCTCCGACCTGCTCGCCCGCGACAGCGCCGGCACGCTGTGGCAATACCAGGGCAGCGGCACGGCCGGCGCCCCGTTCCTGTCCCGTTACCGGATCGGGGGCGGTTGGCAGGGCTACAACGCCCTGGTCGACCTGTCCGGATTCCGTGCCAACGCCACCGGCGACCTGCTCGCGCGGGAACCCTCCGGGATCCTCTGGTACTACAAGAGCACCGGGAACATCGCGGCGCCCTTCGCCGCCCGCAGCAAGGTCGGCGCCGGCTGGCAGATCTACAACACGCTCGTCGGCGTGGGCGATGTCTCGGGGGACGGCAAGCCGGACCTGCTCGCCCGCGACACCGCCGGCGCCCTGTGGCTCTACCGCGGCACCGGCAACCCCGCCGCGCCCTTCGCCACCCGCAGCAAGATCGGCGCCGGCTGGCAGATCTACAACACGATGGTCGGCGGGAGCGATCTGACCGGTGATGGCAAGCCGGACCTGCTCGCCCGCGACACCGCCGGCACCCTCTATCTCTATCGCGGCACCGGCAACCCCGCCGCCCCCTTCGCCACCCGCAGCAAGATCGGCGCCGGCTGGCAGATCTACAACTCCCTCACCGGCACCAGCGACCTGACCGGCGACGGCACAGCGGACCTGCTCGCCCGCGACGCCGCAGGCACCCTCTATCTCTATCGCGGCACCGGCAACCCCGCCGCGCCCTTCGCCACCCGCAGCACGGTCGGTACGGGCTGGCAGATCTACAACTCCCTCACCGGCTGACACACCCGCCGGTGACCCGGCACCGCATTCCCTCCGCGCCCGCCACGCGGCACCCGCACACACGGGGCCGCCTGGCGGGCGCCGCCGCGCAACGGACGAGCTGTTCACCGACCTCGTACGCCGGGGACTCTGCGAAAGAAGCCCCTGGAGCGACTAAAAGGCGCGCGCACCTTCGGAGTTGGAACCCCACAGGGCCGTGGCGGGATCCGGCCGCGGCCCTGTGGCGGATTACTCATCCGATGATGGCGACCGGGCCGTCCCACGCGTCGCGGTCGACAGTGATGGTGTAATCGCCGTGCGATTCCTTGCTGTTGACCATGTACTGGTGGCCGCGGCTGTGGTCCGTGTAGAGCGTTTTCGCCCAAGGCCAGTCGCTGGTCGTCGAGTTGACGTTGTCCCACTTCGCGTACCAGAGGTTGCCGGGCAGGTCGGTGCGGTTGGTGGCGGTGGCGATGGCCTGCGCACTGGAGGTGCTGAAGCCGTAGTAACCGGCCCGGTACGTCTTGGCACGCAGGGTCTTGGTGAACGAGCGGACGTAGGAGAGAACCGCGTTGTTGCACGACGTGTTCTTGATGTCGTACGGCTCCATGTCGAGGTAGATCGCGCTGCCCTGCTTCATGCCGAGCGCCGACGCCTTGGCCGCCGCGTCGGCGCCGTCGGTGGCGCCGAGGGAGGACGCGTTGGAAGCCGTCATCTTCTCCGGGCTCTTGCCGGTCTGGCAGGACGGCTGCGCACCCACGTACAGCGGGATGAGCTTCCAGCCCTGGGCTGTGACCGTCTTCACCCAGGACGCGGTGAGGTTCGGCTGGGAACAACCACGGTTCTTGCCGCCGACATAGACGGCCGCAGCACCGTACGGACCGGGCTTCCAGGCCTTCATCGCGGCGGCCGACGGGGCCGCACAGGTGTCGAAGGCGAGGCCCGTGTACGTCTTCTGCGCGGGCCAGGCCGGAGCGGCCGACGCGCTCTGCGCGATCAAGCCACCCCCGGCGGCAACCGCCACACCGGCGGCACCCCACGCGATGTAACGGTTTCTCTTGGAGAGTCGGTGCGCGGGCTTGCGCGGCTTGTCGGACATGTGGTCCCCACCCCTTGATGTGTGCTTCTACTGGCGATGTGCGGCAATTGTCGCCGCTATGCGGGAGGACGCGCGTGACGCGATGTGCTCTCTGACTCCCCGTCTCACGCCCCCCGAGCGCACCAGAGCTTATCCAGCACCTGTCGGGCCGGCAGCCGCCGGTGGTGCCGGACCGTACCCGGTTCATCTGGACCTCCGCCTGAACGGGCGGACGGGGGGCTACGTTCGAGCGGAAATTCTGTTGAAACGGCGAGGTCGGATGACGCCTGCGGTCTCGGTTATCGTCGGTCATTTCAGTTCGCACAAGTAGAGCCAAGCGCAAGAGTGTGCAATACAGAGGACTGCGGCATGCAGGGAGTGCGCGTAACCCTTTGGACTGCGCATCGCACGCGGTGGACGCAGGATCTCCCCAACTGTTCCGTCTTCGCCACGGCACAGTGGAGCAGATTCGACTCGACGCGCAACTCCCGCTGGGGATGTTCGAGGAGACCGAGTATCACGCGGACCAGTTCAGTCTTGATCCCGGAGACCGCCTCGTCATTGTGAGCAGCGGTGTGCACGCTGCCCAGAGGGCCGGTAGCAGCGTCTTTGGTGAACGAGGCCTTCGGGAGACCATCGCCGCCACCCGTAGTGCGTCCGCCCACGAAACGGCGCGCGCCGTAGTTGATGGGCTGGTGCAGTACCACGGCGGGGGAGACCTGCCCACCGATGCGGCTGTCGTCTGTCTGGACTGGAGGGGAAGCCCCTCACTTGGGGGGACACGTGCTTAGAGGCGCCCTGCCGACACTAACCACCTGATCCGATGTCGCTGACGGACACTAACCACCTGATCCGATGTCGCTGACGGACACTAACCACCTGATCCGACGTCGCTGACGGATTCCGCGGCTTCAGCGAACGCCCGCAGGCCCACCAGGAGCGCTTCGCGCTGTGCGGCAGGGACGTGCTGGAGAACGCGGCGGACAGCCAGCAGACGGCTCACGGACAGGGCATCGAGCATCTCGTAACCGTGGGGAGTGAGAGTGAGGCCGATCTCCCGTCGGCTGGTGGTGGCACGGCGCCGGACGAGAAGGCCCGCGGCCTCCAGGCGATCGCAGAGCCTGCTGACCGCCGAAGGCGCAGCCCCTACCTGTTCTGCCATCCGAGTCAAATTGATCCCGGGAGACCGGTAGGTCACCACCAGGGCCTGCAGCTGCAAACTCGACAGGCGGGGCGTAGCTGTCCGTGCGGCCTGACTCCATGCCGTCACCAGGGCTTCTGCATTTTCGGACACCTGCCGGGCAAACGCATCCAGGGAGTCGTCAGCAGATCCCGCACCGTCCATGTGGCCGTCACTCCTATTGAACAGGTGCACATCCCCCTCGGGCGTTCGCCCCACGCGCCGCCTCCCGGACGGTCAACCTTCAATGTGCCCTCTCTGATGAAGTTATCCCTGTTCACGCCATCTTTCACATGCAAACTTTTCGCGTGCGGGGGGGTCGGTCAGGGCTTGCCCCGACCGGCCACAGTCCGGCGGCCGCCCCGGCTATGCGACGGCCAGCTCGTCGAGCATACCGGCGCGGAGCTTGCTGAGGATCTTGGTGAGGATGCGGGAGACCTGCATCTGAGAGATGCCGAGTTCGGCCCCGATCTGGGCCTGCGTCATCTCGTGTCCGAAGCGCATGCTCACGATGCGGCGTTCACGCTCGTCGAGCTGGTTCATGAGGGGCGCGAGCGCGTTGAGGTCCTCGACCTTGTTCATGCCGGGATCTTCCTCACCGATGAAGTCGGCAAGCGTACGTGCCTTGGCGCCGGCTGCCTGGCCGGCGTCTTCGGCGTCAGTTGACATGTCGAGTGAGCCTGCGGTGTAACCGTTGGACGCCACGATGCCCTCGATGACGTCGTCCTCGTCCAGCTTGAGATGCGCGGCCAGTTCCTTCACGGTCGGGTCGCGGTCGAGCTGAAGGGCGAGATGTTCCTTGGCCTTCGCGATCTCGGTGCGCAGCTCCTGGAGGCGGCGCGGGACGTGCACGGCCCAGGTGGTGTCCCGAAAGAAGCGCTTGATCTCGCCGACGATGTACGGGACAGCGAAGGAGGTGAACTCCACTTCGCGGGACAGATCGAAGCGGTCGATGGCCTTGATGAGACCGATCGTGCCCACCTGGACCATGTCCTCCATCTCACCGCTGCCGCGGTTACGGAACCGGCTCGCCGCGAAGCGGACCAAGGACAGGTTCATCTCGATCAGCGTGTTGCGGGTGTACTGGAACTCCGGAGTGCCTTCCTCCAGGACCTGCAACCGGTCGAAGAACACCTTCGACAGCGTACGGGCGTCCTTGGGGGAGACCTTGACCGCTTCCTCCACCCACGGCAGCTCGCTCGCGGCCGCTGTCGCAGAGCCAGGTTCCATCGTGCTGACTGCCGTCCGGCCCAGCTCTTCCAGTCCCGCCACCGCTGCCATCGGGAGCCCTCCCCAACCAATACCGATCTCTATCGGCCACCGCATACCCCGGACTTCGCGGAGCATGCGTGCTACGGCCCGTGTCACACCCGCCGGCAGATCTCACGCTGTGAGGGCACCCCACGCGGTCTCCCGCCGCTCGGACCGGCAGCCAGCCGGCACCTCGCTCGGTGACAGCGCCCCCGGTGCAGTAAGCCAAGCCCCGGCATTACCTGGGGAGCCGCGCACGGATGATTTTTCCCTGCCTGGGGGTGGGGGTGACGCTGATGTCGCTCACGAGGCGACGGATCATGTGCCATCCGAAGCCGCCGGCGCCGCCATGGAGATCCGGGGTGCGT
Organism: Streptomyces sp. NPDC048361; assembly: GCF_040651795.1. Classification (NCBI taxonomy): domain Bacteria; kingdom Bacillati; phylum Actinomycetota; class Actinomycetes; order Kitasatosporales; family Streptomycetaceae; genus Streptomyces; species Streptomyces sp. NPDC048361. Next base: position 24,319 of record NZ_JBEZKW010000008.1, on the reverse strand, counting down.
TCGCGAGGAAGCATGGGACTGACGTCACTGACGGCGACGTCCACCCAATCGGCAGTGGCCTGGAGGCGAAGGGTGTAACGCCCACCGCCGTGACGCAGAGCGTTGGTGGTGAGTTCGGAAACCACCAGCGCCAAGGTCTCCCCCTTTTCGGGCTCTGGTGCTGGGATGAGGCCTTCGACAAAGGCGCGGGCGGCGTCGCGGGCGCGCGAAACGCCCGCAAAGGTGTCGTCCGCCAGAACGATACGGTTCGCGATGGGGGGTTGGGTTGTCTCCGTCTCAGTCATGTGCCAATCACCTCGCCTGATCGGTAATGCCGCTGAGGTTTTGTTGAAGGTCTCTTGTGCCCGCCGAGCGCCATTCCAACCAGCAGCGGGGGAGGGATGGGCGGGCGGGGCGCCAAGAGTGGGGGACAGTGCACTAATGCTGCGTCCTGAAGATGATGCTCGTCTTCGCAGCCATCGCCGTGGCTGCAACTTCTCGGAATGGCGATAGGCCGGTTCCCAGGTCAATGCACAGCAGCAGGGTGGGGGCGGAGAGTCTTCCGCCGTACTCTCCGTAGACTGCCTGGTCGGCAAGGAAAGCCTGGTCCACAAGAGAAATGCCGGCTCGGCGGGCGTTGCGGAGTGCGTTGACGGCGAGGTTGGTCAACAGGGCTGCCTGGATTCCGTGGCCCTGTCCATCGGTAACCGTGATGGTCAGCGAGTTGTCGGTGACGGTCCAGTCGAAGTTGTCGCCCCCTACGGCATAGGCAGGCTCCAAGTGGGCGCCGAGTGTGAATTCATCCCGGCTGAAGCCGCGTCCGGGCAGGAGCTGCCACTGCATCTCCGCGGCGAGGGTCAGTCTCCTGCGCCGCCGAGCTTGGACATACAAGTCGGTGTCGCGCTCCGCGACGATCAGTTCGTGCCCCAAGGCCGTTGCAAAGGCCGCAAGCTCCAGCACGCCCGACGCACCTTGGGTTGCCTGCTCGGGCAGACGGACCGACAGGATGCCGAGTCGGTCACCGCGCACGGTGACGGGAAGGTGGACCACTACCATGCCGGGCTCGTCGGTGACTTCCACGACGGGCGCTTCGGCAGTGAAGGCGCGGCCGGCAGCACCGCCTTCGCGGACTTCGGTCGCGACACCGGTGCTGGGGAGCTGTGTCACTGGCTGCAGGACGGTGAGGCCGTAGTCGGCCAGCAAGAGGTCCACGCAGCGGGCGTTGGCGTTATCAGCAAGCAGCGTGCGGGCCGTGGACAAGAGTGCCGTCGGCGGGGCCGCTCGGAGGGCGCTCTCAGCGACGCCCAGCCAGCTCGTCGAATGCATGTTCATGGCCTTCTTTCCGCACCGCCTGGACGGACCCCATGACGTCCGCGCCATTTTTCGCGTCCGCATGACCTTATTTCGTCCGCATGACCCTACTTCGTGGGCACCGGTAGGGCTTGGCGCCATATGACACCAAGCCCCTGAAGAGCTGGAGCTTGCAACATCGTCATGCACCATTCGCGCTCAGTCGCCATCGCACTGTGAGGCTTATCAGCTCTGTAACCAGTCAAAACGTGCACGCATTCAGCCATGGACGCCCGTGCTGAGCAGCCCGCGCAGGGGCCAACCAACCAGGCGTACCTTCCCGGCCACAGCACTGGCGCGGCTGGCGCGCTCTGAGCCAGGAGGCTCAGCGGCTCAGCGGGTGGCAGGTAGCCAAGCGTGGTCACTCTGTTTTCTGGCTGCCACGCCAGTCGAGACAGACGACCATCGCGTCGTCGTCGGCGTCAATGGGGCCGCGGTGGCCGGCGAGTTCCTGCAGGACCGCGCGGGGAACCTGGGAGGCGGGCAGGAGCCTCGTGTTGGTGAGGGCGCGGATCAGCGCCTTCTCGCTGTAGGGCTCACCCGCGGGAGACGCGACGTTGTAGACGCCGTCGCTGACGAACACCAGGCGGTCACCTGGTTCGACCTGGAAGGGTTCGGCTGTATAGAGGGTGTCCTCGAACATGCCGAGTGGCAGCTGGGCCTCCAGCTGGATCTGCTCGGCTTTGCCGTGCCTCAGGCGCCACATGCGGGGAGAGCCGGCATCGACGATCTGCGTCTGACCGGTTTCGACATCGAAGAGCAGCAGGAGCGTCGAGAGGTAGACCTGTCCGTGGTAGTGGCCGTAGACAGCCTGGTCGGCAAGGCAGGCCTGGTCGGCGAGGGAAAGGCCGGCACGGCGGGCGTTGCGCAGGGCGTTGACGGCCAGGTTGGTGAGGAGGGCGGCTTCGATTCCCTCCCCCATGCCGTTGGTGACGACGAGGGTGAGGTGGCTGGCCGAGGCGGACCAGTCGAAGTTGTCGCCGTAGATCGCGTAGGCGGGCTCGAGCTGGGCGCCGATTTCGTACTCCGGACGGGAGCAGGACCGGCCGGGCAGCAGCTGCCACTGCATCTCCGCGGCCAGGGTCAGGCGGTTGGCGCGGCGGGCCTGGAGGTACACGTCGGTGTCGCGTTCGCCCACGACGATCTCGTGTCCGAGTACTTCGGCGACATCCTGGAGCTCGTGCTCCGCTTGGGCGTCGTAGAGGTCGCGGGGCAGCCTTACGGTGAGGACGCCGATGCGGTCTCCGCGCACGCTGATCGGCAGGTGGGCTGTCAGTTGTCCTGTGCGGTCGTCGTTCTCGACGTAGGGTTGTTGGGCACCGAAGGCTCGCCCCGGGGAGCTCTGGTAGACAGAAATCGGTTCGCCGGTGTATGGGAGCGCGCTGACCGGTTGCAGTATGGTCATGGCGTAGTCGGCCATGAGCAGGTCAACGGAGACAGCCCCGTAATGCTGGGTAAGAACGTCTTGCACCGCTTGCAGCAGAGCGTGCGGCGCCGCCTGGCGCAGTGCGCGTTCCGCTGCTGTGAATCTGTCCACTGTTCGGTTACCGCCTGTTCGAGAAGATGAAGACAAAGAGGCGCGGGAGGGCTTTTTGTGTCGCAGCGACTGCCAAGGCGGTTGAAGACCGTGACTGTTGAGAGCGGGCACTCCGACGGCGCTGCCACCGATGGTCGCCGAGCCGCCGCGCTTGCGGCCCGCGAGACTATCGAGGTGCTTGAGGTGTTGTGGAGCAAGAGCGGCGATCTCGCGCCGATCGCTCCAGTGTCGACATCCCAGTTGAAGGTCCTGTACATCCTCGCCGACAATGACGGGATCAACCTGCGCGCCCTGGGTGAGGAATTGGGTTCGACCCCCTCGTCAGTGAGTCGCATGTGCGATCGCCTTCACGCCCTCGGCTTCATTGAAAGGACCCTGAGTTCGGCGAGCCGGCGAGAGGTGGAGCTGCGTCTGACGGGCGTGGGGACCCGTTACCTCAGCGATCTCAGGGCGCGCCGCGAAGCAGCGTTGGCAGAGGTTGTCGCCACGATGGCGCCCGCGGAACAGGCCGCCTTTGCACAGGGGCTGGCCTTCTTCCGGTCGGCAGTGCTGCGCGGAGCGGAGGGTACGGAGACCGTGCGCGGCACGGTGGCAGGCACTGCTTGAGGCGGCCTTCCGGCCGGTGGACCAACGGGTTCACAGTTTGCCAGTCCTCCACGGCAGGCCTTATGCGCACGTCCGACCGTGAGCGGAGTCCAGAGTGCGGCCTCCTGCCACTGTTGTCAAACGGCAAGTATTTCCCTGCGGAAGGTGTAGGGGTTCCCGAAATGGAGTGAGGCTGCCCTGCCATTCCGAACGCTTCTTTGCGTCGCACGCATGGAGCACGCGCCGGACTGGTCAGTACGTGGCCGGCGGCCAGGGAAAACGGCTCCCGGGCCGGCTCTGTACCCGCTGACGCAGTGCTGCCAATTCCGGCGCTGTCAATTCAGGGGGATCGGGCCGGTCAGTTTTTCCAGACGCACCAGGTCGTGAGGGTTGAGGCCGGACCGTTGACAGATGGCATCGACGGCACCCCCTTTGCGCAGAGCAGCTACCGCTTCCAGCTCAACGTCGGCGCGCGCGGCGTCCAGTGCCTCCTGCGCGTCGCGCAGGCGGTGGGCAGCCAGGTCCAGCGAAACCAGTTCCATGGGCGGATGATGGCATGCGTTGGCTCTTTTTCACCGCATGCGTCGGCCGGCCGCCTGCCCCCCGCCGCGATGCCGCCTTCGCGGATGCGCAGGCCGGGGTTCTGCACAGCCATCCGCCTCCGGGAGGGGGAACAGCGGTCCGCTCCGAGGGTTCAGCCGAACAGGCGGATCTCTCAGTGTGGAGTTGACGCGGGTGCCATGACTCGCCAAGCGGGCCATGGATGAACCAGGAATTCCGAGGCTGCCCTCACCCGGCACTGCCCCCTGGCCTCACCACCGGCGACCCAAGCCGCGGAGGTCGCAGATTCGGTCTCCGGCACCGTTGACAGTTGCGTTGAGGCGTGGGAGTGGCCGGCGCCGCCGGATCGGGAAGCGGTAGGGCTTCCATGTCTCCGCAGCACCTGCGTATATTTGCTGCACGACAACAGTTGGCGCGCGGAACTTAATGCGCTTCTCGGCTCATGAGGAGCGTCGTCAGTGCCTGCCGCGGGAGTGGAACTGATGAAGGGTGGATGGGTGAGCATCAGCGAGGCCGCGGTCCGTCAGCGTGTGGCGAAGGCGTTGCAGGACAGTGCTGAGGCGGTAGCCGACCGGTGGGTTGAGCTGCAGCTGGCGCAGGCCGAGCTGAGAGAGGGGGTCGGTGAGCGCGAGCTGCGTGAGGAAGCCGATGCGCTCGTCGCCGCCCTCGCGGCAGGGCTGGCCACGGGTCTGCCCGTGGCCCAAGTAGTCAACGCCCATCAGGAGTTGCGCCAAGCGGTAATCGATCTGTCGCTGCGCAGGGCTCGGGGCGGGGCCACGCCGACCGCGACGTCGCTGGCCGTGCTCGCCCTCAAAGAGGCAGTGTTGGAGACGGTGCAGGCCGCCACTGACGATGCCTCCGAGCTGTTCGGGGCGGCTTTGCTGATCAACCGTCTGCTGGACGCTGCCGGGGCGCTGTCCTTCGACACCTATGTTGAGGGCCGCGAAGAGATCATCCGCAGGCAAGGCAAGCAGTTGCTGGGTCTGTCCACGCCCGTCGTTCGGCTCTGGCAGCACGTTCTGGCGGTTCCGCTGATCGGTACTCTGGACACAGCGCGTACCCAGGTCGTGATGGAGAATCTCCTGCAGGCGATCCAGGAACACGAAGCCCAGGTGGCGATCATCGACATCACGGGTGTACCGACCGTCGACACCGCAGTGGCCCAGCACCTGATGCAGACCGTCACCGCCGTGCGTCTCATGGGAGCGGACTGCGTCATCAGCGGTATCCGTCCCTCGATCGCGCAGACCATCGCGCAGTTGGGCATCGACTTGTCGATGATCCTCACGCGCGCCAGCCTGGCTGACGCGCTGTCCGAGGCCATCAAGCTGACCACCGGTGGCTCCGTCGCCGATTCGCAGGCTCTCCGATGAGAGCGCAGCCAAGCAGGGGCGTTCCGATCCTGCGCCTGGGCGATGTGCTGATTACCGGTCTCCTCAACGAGCTCGACGACAAGAGCGCTCTGGCCTTCACCGACGAGCTCACCGAACGCATAGCGTGTGATCGATCCCGCGGCGTTCTCATCGACATCTCCCGCTTGGAGATGGTCGACTCCTTCGTGGCACGCATGTTGATGGAGATGACGTCCATGGCACGCCTGCTGGGAGCCCGGGTCATCGTGGCGGGCATGCAGCCCGCGGTGGCCATCACTCTGGTCGAACTGGGCCTTGAGCTCGACGGTGTCGAAACCGCCCTGAACGCAGAACAGGGCATCGCCGCACTCGGGTGGTATCAGGCCTCGCGGCCCCCGGAAGGGGCACGAAATGACCCAACTCGCTAACCGCCACACTGTCTCCGCCACACACCCCACTGCCGACGACAGGACCGAACTCCTCGTCCTGCACACCGAGGAGGATCTGCTGTCGGTCCGACATGCCGTGCGCGCGGCTACCGTGAAGGCCGGTTTCGGCATTGTCGATCAGACCCGGGTCGTGACGACGGCCAGCGAACTGGCCCGCAACGCCTACATCCACGGCGGCGGGGGGACCCTGACGATCGAATACCTGAGCCGCGGCAGCAGTTCAGGGCTGCGCCTGACCATAAGTGACACCGGCCCCGGCATCCCCGATCTTGACGCCGCTCTCGCCGACGGGTTCACCACCGGTGTGGGCCTCGGACATGGGCTGGGCGGTGCGCGCCGCCTCATGCACGACTTCGAGGTACGTACCGAAGCGGGGAAGGGGACGACCGTGATCGTCACCCGGTGGGACAGCCGGTGACCTTGGCCGTTACGCCGCCGGCCCACGTCCGTATCGACCACTACAGTGCCGTGCACGTGGCCGCTGCGGCCGCCCGGGCGCTGGGTGCACAGTGCGGACTGCCAGGCGCCATGCCGGATCAGGCGGCGGTGCTCGCCTCCGAGCTGGCCAGCAACATCGACAAGCACGCCAAGGACGGCGCCCTTTACATTCAGCCCCTCCCGCTCAGTGGTGGAGTGGAAATCCTGGCGGCGGACCGCGGTCCGGGCATGCCCGAACTCGAACGCTGTCTGGCAGACGGATACACCACGGTCGGCACGCTGGGCGCGGGCCTGGGCGCCGTCCGCCGGATAGCCACGTGCTTCAGCATCCGGACACAGGTCGGGGCGGGAACGTACGCATCGGCCCGCCTCGTCCGGCCCGAGCAGGCCGACGCAGCCAGGCAGAGTGCCGCGTTGCTGTGCCTGCCTGCCGACCTGGAGGAGCATTGCGGAGACGCCGGCGCGGTCGTCGATACCGGCTGTATCCGAACGGCCGCCGTCATTGATGGGCTCGGACACGGCAGCGAAGCCGCCGAGGCCGCCCAGAGCGCCCTGCGTTCTTTCCGCACAGCTGCCGCGCACCCCCTGCCGGACGTCCTCAACGCTATGCACCGTGCCTTGCGCCATACCCGCGGCGCGGCTGTCGGGCTCCTGCGCCTCGAAGGCGCGCAGGCCCGCTACTGCGGGATCGGCAACGTTCGTGCGGTAGCCCTGTCTCACGAAGGCGTTCACCATCGGCTGACGGGTCAGCCCGGGGTCGTGGGATGGCGGATGCCGACGCCCAAGACCCACTCCATCGCGCTGCCGGCCGGAGCTACAGCACTGCTGCATTCCGACGGCATAGATGCCCGCTGGACCCAGGACCCTTCCTTGTTCGTGTTGCGTCTCCCCCCGGAGCTGCTCACCGCGTCGGTGATGCACCATCACCGCAATGCCCGCGACGACGCGGCGGTCCTGGCCGTACGACCCCACCAGAGGCACCTGTGAACGGCACTTTCTATACGCTGCCGGCCCTGTGTGCGGCCGTGCGCAGCACTGCGCAGCGTTATGGGCTGCCGCCCGAGGTCCGCTCCCGCCTCGTTCTGTCGGTCGCCGATGTGGCGGAAGCAGAGTTCGCCGTCGGCCATCCCGTGAGCTTCGCCGTTGACGTCGAGACGGACAGCGATCGCGGTACGCCCATCATGACCGCCACGTTGAAGGCTCCCCAGGCCCTCGGGCCGCTCTCCTGCGTCGATTTGCCGCTCTCTGCGGCTCCAGCACCGCCAACCTCGGCAGTAACCTGGCACATTCCCCTGGCCGGCGAGAACGGCCCCCGCACCGGCGGGGCCGGCGGGTTCCCGCAGCGCAGCCTCGTACCCCGTGGCCGAGCGGGCACTGTGGATGAGGAACTTCGTGCCGCGCTCGCCGTCACGGATGCTCTCCGGGCCGAGCACCGCCGTCTCAAGCACGAACTGGCCGAGACCAACGGTGGCGTCCTCGCCTTGTACGTCCAACTCGAAGAACGCGACGAACAGCTGCGCAAAGCACACGGTTCCATGCTGCAGGAACTCGAGGATGCCTTGCGGCCCGCCCTGTTGGAGGTCGCAGGGCTGGAACTGGCGGTCCACTACGCACCAGCCGACCCGCACGCCCCCACCGGCGGAGACCTCTACGACTGGTTCAGGCTGCCCGACGGCACCCTCCACATCACCATCGTCGACGCACTCGGCCACGGGGTGGGGAGTACCAGAAGCGCCCTCGACGTGACCCATGCCGTGCGCACCCTCGCTCTCGAAGGCCACCCGCTGCAGTCCATTCTGGGGCGCGCCCATGAACTGCTCACTCCCCTGGCGCCAGGGCTGATGGCCACGGCACTCCTCGCCCGCATCAACCCGACAAGCGGTGTGCTGCAACTGGCCAACGGAAGCCACCCCCCGGCGCTCCTCCTCCCAGCAGATGGCCAGGCCCGCTATCTGCAAGTCCCTGGAAGGGGCGTCGGCTTTCCTCTGCCTGGCAGCGAGCGCCTGCTCCAGACCCGTCTCGACCCCGGCGACCTGCTCATCCTCTATACCGATGGGTTGACGGAGAGCCGGAGAAACCCGTGCGAGGGCGAGGAACGACTCATCGAGGCCGCACGCCGTCATGCCGGAAAGCCCCTGTCGGACATCCCCAGCGCCATCGCCGCCGAGATGCACACGATCGTCCTCCACCCGGACGACACCCTGGCACTGGCCATCCGCGTACCGCAGGAGCCGGAGCTGCGGCAAGGACTCTGAGAAGGCCGACGAAGCAAGCGAGGGGAGACGGCCACCGTCGTCCTACTGCGACCGGCTGGATGACAAACCCGCCTCTACCATTACGCTGCCGAGTCTGCTCGTCCTGTCCCGCTGACCCCGGCAAGGACACCGGTCCCCAACTGGTCCCCAAGGGGCGCCACCTGGCCCTCGGGCCAACCCGCGGCCGTCACAGACGGCTGCCAGAGGAAGAGCGGCTCAGGAAGCGGTGTGGCGTCGCTTCCTTTCGGCTCGGCGTCGCAGGTCGAGGATGACCTCACGCCAACGCCAGGAGCCCTCTCAGTCGTAGGCCTCGTGCCGGTCGCGGATCCGGTAGCGGGGCAGCCCGCCCCTGGACCTCCCCTGCGAGCTGCAGCGTCGCTACGGCTTGGGGATGCCCCCCAGGGGGTTGGTGACCTGAGCGTGTCCGTCGAAGAGGAAGAGCGGGTCGTGGGCTGCGGTCGTGCCCGTACCGAAGGCGTTGGTGAAGGCTGCTGCACCAGGGGCGGTGAGCTTGAGCGGGATGTTCGTGGTGTCCACGGTGGTCGGTGTGAAGGAAACCCGGTCGAGCGAGACCGGGTAGTGGAAGAAGTCGACGTGCGTGGCCGGTGCGCCGTCCTGGGCGACGTCCGCGCTGGTGGAGCCTTCGCCGATCTTGATGTGGATGTGGAGGTTGGTCACATCGAGTCGGTGGTCGGATCCGGTGAAGCGCATGCCTCCCTTGAGGGGCATCTCGCCGCCGGAGAGGTTGGGAGAGAGGTTGCCGGCGCCGGGCAGCGTGACGCACCTGCCGGTGCTCGTGGCGGGGGCGATCGCTTTGAGTGTCACGTTCTGGGCTGTCAGGGTGCGCTCCGCGTTCGGCGAGAGACAGAAGGTGCCGCTGCCGCGCAGGGGGAGGTCAGCGCCGATGGCGCCGGCCTGGACGGCCGCGATGCCGAGGACCGACGTGGCGGCGAGGACGAGGACGACCACGCGCTTCTTGGAATTGAAGATCTTCACGCCCTCGGTAACGAGTGGTTCCTGGGTTGGAACCGCGGGATCGCTCGTGATCACTCGTACGCGTCCGTCGCCGGTCCGAGGGTCGGTGGCGCTTGCACGGGTGGTCACGTTTCCGTCTGCCGGGGCCGGGATGGTCCTACGCATCTATGGGGCGCATAGGCGCACGCTGCGGGCCAGGGCTTCGAGGGCTGCTGGACGCGTCAGCTGCCCAGGCAGCAGGCGGTCCAGATGACTGGGAAGTGCGGGATGTTCAGGGGGCTGGAAGCCGAGTTGGGCGATACGGGCCATCCCGTGGCTGCGCGGTCGCGAAGCCGCGGGCGGGGCGAGGAGCGGGCCGGTGGGGGGCCGTCCCGTCTCGGTGAGGTAGTCCAGGCAGGCGCGTTCGATATCGGCGGCCGTCAGGCGGGCCTGACCGGCGGTGACCCAGTGGAGGGTGGCTGCGCTGCCGTCACCGCTGAGGAGGGCATCTGTCAGGGCCGTGAGGTAGTCGATGAGGAGTTCGATGGGCAGGACGTCGCACCAGTGGTCGGGGTTGACGGGCAGGCCGCCGGCGCGGCCCTGCAGCAGGGCGGTGATCAGTGCGTGGGGGAACTGGTGGAGTGGTGCGGTGGTGGCGTTGCGTGCGGCGAACAGGAGGGCCGGGCGGACGATGGCGACAGGCTGGCTGCAATGGGCGGCCAGTTCTTCCGCGCGGCGCTTCGAGCTGCTGTAGGCGCGCATGCGGCGGGCGGTCAGGTCCTCGCCGGGGACCTGGAAGGCGGCTGCGGCGGAGGAGAGCAGCAGGACGGGTACGCGTGCCTCCTCGGCGAGGTGCAGGATGCTGCGTGTGCCTTCGGCGTTGATGGTGTCGAAGGCGGTGAGGTCGGGCGGGGTCATGCCGGTGAGGCCGGCGCAGTGCACGATGATGTCGATCTTCGCTGCCAGTGCTCGGCGCTCGCTGGTGCTCATGCCCAGGCCTTCGGCGGTGAGGTCGCCTTCCACACATACGGCGGGACCGTCAGGCTTTCGATTGCGAAAGAGTGCGGTGACGTCGTGGCGTGCGGCAAGGGCGGGCAGGAGGCTCGTGCCGATCACTCCCGTGGATCCGGTGAGCAGGACGGTGGAGCGGGACGGGTGCACAAAGCTCCTCGGGTCGTGGCTGAGTACCCGGCGAGTCTGCGCCGCCGGAGCTGGGGTGTCAGGGGCAGGTGGCGGCGGCCAGTTCGGCGACCGCGCTGTGCCACAGGTGGGGCAGGTCGCGTACGTGCTGGTGGTGCTGTTGTGCGGTGAAGGAAACGGTGGCTGAGGTCCGGTGGAGGAACAGGACGCTGGAGAAGAGGTGCCCGGCGGCCAGCGGGGGCGTGGCGATGCCTCCGGTGACGGGTGAGCCGTTGAAGGCGAGTGGTGTGGGGATGCTGAGGAGGGTGGCGCTGGCGAGGGAGTCTCCGGGCGTGAGGGAGGCTGCGATGTGCTTCCACAGCAGGTGGTGCGGCATGCGGTCCAGAAGCCTTCGGGTTCGCTCCCGGGGCCAGTCGGCCGTTCGCTGGACCACTCGCCTCAGCCTGTGTGCGGGGTTTGGCTCGTCGACCGGCAGGAGCAGGCGCGTGTATCCCAGCCGGTTGCCCCGGTCCTGGCGCTCATGGCGCAGGCGCACGCTGAAGGGGACCCGCACGGGGGCCGGCTGGTCACGGTCGGCGGGAGGCAGCCAGGCGCGCAGGGCTCCGGCCAGGGCGGTGAGGTAGATGTCGTTGAGGGAGGCGCCCGTGCCGCGGCTGATGGCGCGCATCGCCTCCATGGGTACATCTGCCGTGGCCAGCAGGCGGCTGTCGGTTCGGGAGAGCGCGGTGGCCGCGTGACCGATGTGCTCGGGGGTTTCACTGCGCGGGAGGGCCCGGGTGCGGGCGTCGAACAGGTGCCTGATGGTGTGCGCGGCCGCGATTCCGTCCTGGGCGGCATGGTGGACACGGTAGGCCAGCACGTACTCGCCCTCGCGCTCGCCGTCCCCGAGCCACATTCCCCAGCGCGGCCGGTCTTCCGGCAACGGCTGATTGGCCAGCATCTGCGCCGGGCGGGTCAGGTCGGCTGCCTGGTCAAGGACATGGACGTGTCGGCAGGCGTCGAAGGCTCGGTCCGGACGCCAGACCTCTGCGCCGACGGGGCCGTCCAGGCACTCCGCGAGTGCGGGCAGGTGAGGCAGGCGGGCTGTCACGAGCTCGGCGATCTGCTCGGCGGTGGGCTTGGGGCCTCGCAGCCTCAGCATGACGCCAATGACGAGGCCGTCATCGGGACGCCGGCGTGACCACTCGAGCATGGCGCGGTCCTGGTGGGGGCTGGACTCTGCGCCTGCGGAGGCGACTTCCGTAGGTGGTGTGGTATTCGCTGCCAAGTCAGTCGGCCCGGGGGCTGCGACAGTGCTGAGCCTCTCATCGTGGCGTTGCGCGGCGGCGCTGGTGCCGGTGTTGGTGGGCGCTTTCACTCATGCTCCGCTCGCGGACGTGCACTCAGGGGTCGGGCGTGCCTTCGATGGAACGATCCCTGGCGCACTTTGGATGCGCGTCCGAGCGTGGACATCGGCTGACGAGCGCGATGGAGAGCGTTGGCGCAACTGCGCGTGCTGGGGGCCTGCCCTTTCGGGGTCACCCGATCAGGGGAAAGCCTCACCCGATTGCAGCAGCGCGCGACTGCTCGGCTTCAGCGGAATCTCGGCTGTGCGGTCAGCTTGCCGAGCCTTTCCCCTCCCGCCGCCGGGGACCCAGCCCGGCGTCTCGGCTCTTGCGGCAGGGGTGGGAGGTACGAGCCGAGCTCCGCTCCACCGGGAGAAGGGAACGCCGGCTCTTCACAGACACCACTCGGCGACACGGTGCAAAGGGGCCTGTTGGTATGCCTGACCTCTCCCGTACGGGACCCGCCTCGACGGTGACCAGTGGTACCCGCTCTACGCCACTGGTGCCGACGGGCGGCTGGACCCCGCTTCCTGCGGTGCTGAACGGTCACGCGGCTCGTCTGAGGGACCGTCCGGCACTCAGCTTCGTCAGCTACGGACACGACGAGGGCGGCCTGTGGCAGAACCTGACGTTCGGCCAGGTGGATCTGCGGGCCCGCGCTCTGGCGGCCGCGCTCGAAGCCGGCTTTCCCCGGGGCTCGCGGGTCGCCGTCCTGTGCCCGCAGGGCAACGAATACAGCCTCGGACTTCTTGCGTGTCTGTACGCCGGGATGACAGCGGTGCCGCTGTTCCCGCCGGAGGACCCCCGGCGCCAGAACCAGCTGGCGGCAGTGCTCGCCGACGCGGACCCGGTATGCCTGCTCACCGTCGGACCGGCCGCGGCAGCATGCCAGGAGCTGACCGACGGGCGGGCTCCCGTGTGGCTGGTGGAAGAGACCGACCCGGGGTGGGCGGCCGGGTGGTCGCGGTACCGGGCAGGGCCGGAGGAGCCGGCGTATCTGCAGTACACCTCCGGTTCCACCGGGCGGCCCGCCGGGGCGGTCATCACGCACGCCAACCTGGTCGCCAGTACCCGGCAGGTCATCGACGGGTGCGGCCTGGGCGCCGAGACCCCCATCGCGAGCTGGCTGCCGCTCTTTCACGACATGGGCCTGTCCATCGGGGTCCTCGCCCCGATGCTCGCCGGGGCCCATCTCGCGCTGATGTCGCCTCTCGCTTTCATCCAGCGGCCCGTTCGGTGGCTGCGGCTCCTGGATGCGCACCGCGCTCACTTCAGTGGCGGTCCGAACTTCGCCTACGACCTGTGCGTACGGAAGGTTCCCGATCCCGCCGGGCTGGACTTGGACCTGAGCTGTGTCCGAGTGCTGACGAACGGGGCCGAGCCCGTGCGCGTCGGCACGCTGCGGCGCTTCAGCGAGGCTTTCGCCGCCTGCGGTCTGGCCGGTGACGCGGTCAAGCCCAGCTACGGCCTGGCGGAGGCGACCGTACTGGTGGCCTGCAATCGCCCGGGGCAGCGGTGGACCGAACTGGCTTTGGACAGCGAGGCACTCTCCGCCGGCCTCGTCCGCGTCGTGAACGACCGTGTAGAGGAACAACCGCCGAAGCGTGTCACAACGGTGGTGGGCTGCGGCCGGCCCGTTGCACAGGAGGTACGGGTAGCCGACCCCGAGACCGGAGTCGAGCGTGAACCGGGACAGGTCGGAGAACTCTGGCTACGCGGCCCCAACATCGCGGCAGGCTACTGGCGCCAGCCTGCGCGCTCCGCCGAGTTGTTCGACCGCACCCTCAAGACCACGGACGGCAGCCGGCCCGGCTGGCTGCGCACCGGCGACCTCGGGTTCCTGCACGGGGGCGAGGTGTTCGTACTCGGCAGACTGAAGGACGTCATCATCCTCCACGGCGCCAACCACGCGCCGAGCGATATCGAGGACACCGTCCGTCGGGCCATCGGCGAAGCCGTACCCGGCGGCGTGGCCGCCTTCGCCGTACCAGGCACCGATGCCGAAGGCGACCGGCTGATCGTCGTGGTCGAACTCGCCGCCGGCGCGGACACCGCCGAGGACGTCGGCCTGCGCCGCCGGGTCCAGACGGCAGTCGCCGAAGGCCACGGCGTACGCCCCCACAACGTGGTCGCCGTCAGACGAGGAACCCTCCCGCGCACTACCAGCGGCAAACTCCGGCGCGGTGACTGCCGTCGCCACTACCTCGCCACCGTGAGCACCACAGACACCCCGCCGCGCGGGACCGAGATCGGGAATGAGGTCACGTGAGCCAGTCCCCGTCCCCCGTGGAGATCCGCCACTGGCTGACAGGGCACATCGCCGCGCTGCTGGAAGTAGCAGCGCAGGACATCGACCCGGACATGCCCTTGGACGCACTCGGCGTCACCTCGATGGAAGAGGTGATCATCACAGCCGACCTGGAATCGAGGTACGGAGTGACGCTGCCCCTCGCAGACATGAGACGCCACCCCAGCATCGAGGCGCTTGCCGCCCACCTCACCACCACAGACCCCTCGGTACCACCCTCCCTTCCGCCAATGGAGACAACCCGCATGTTCGACAGGCTCGTTGCGATGATGTTCGAGATCGGCATCGACACCTCGCACATCAGCCCGCAGACCACCTTCCGCCAGCTGGACATGGACTCACTGTCCCTCACCGAGCTGGTCGTCATGGCAACGGAAGAGACCTACGCCGGCGCCGACAGCATGACCCTGGACACCACCCTGGCAGAGGCCGCAGAACAACTCACGCACGCCGCCCAGCCGCAGCAGGCGTAAACCGTGACACCGCGAATCGCCGTCACCGGGCTCGGCCTGCTCACTCCTGCCGGGATGGGCGTGGAGGCCACCTGGGAAGGCGTCCTGGACGGTAAGTCGACAGCCGCCACCAGCGACCAGCTGGCTGCTCTGCCCGTCGATTTCTGCTGCTCCCTGCCCCACTTCGACGCCGCCGACGTCTTGGGACGCCGTACCGCGCACCGCCTGGACCGCTCCAGCCAACTCGCCGTCATCGCCGCCAAGGAGGCTCTACTGGACGCGGGCCTGGACCCGGCCACCTGGGACGGTGCTCGTGTAGGAGTCGTCATCGGCTGCGGGGTGGGTGCCTCGCACACCTGGGAAACCCAAGGGAGGCGGCTGCACGACTTCGGGCCCCGGCGGGTCTCCCCTTTGCTGCTACCGATGATCGGGCCCAGCACCCCGGCAGGAGAGGTCGCCCTCGCGTGCGGCGCCCGGGGCCCGAGTCTTGCCACGGGGACCGCATGCGCCTCCGGCGCCACCGCCATCGTGATCGCACGCGACCTGCTGACCTCCCGGCAGTGCGATGTCGTCATCGCCGGCGGCACCGAAGCGTGCAACACGCCCCTGATCGTGACCGGTCTCGCCCAGCTCGGCGCCCTCTCCGCCCGCTGTGACGATCCCGCATCCGCATCCCGGCCCTTCGATCAGGCACGCGACGGATTCGTACTGGGCGAGGCCGCCGCCATCCTCATCTTCGAACGCGCCGAAGACACGATCGCCCGTCGGCACCGTCCCCGGGCCCTGCTCGCCGGCTGCGGATCCACCACCGACGCCTACCACCCCACCACACCCCACCCGGAAGGCCGCGGCATCAAACAGGCCATGCTCACCGCCCTCACGGATGCAGGGCTGAGCGGAAGCGACATCGGCTACGTCAACGCTCACGGCACCTCGACCCGCCTCAATGACTCCGTCGAAGCCCACACCCTGCAGGCCGTCCTGCCCCACAACCCGCTGGTGACGTCCACCAAGGGCGTCCTGGGTCACTCCCTGGGCGCCACCGGCGCTGTCGAGGCCGCCCTGACCGTGCTGAGCATCCAGCACTCGCTGATCCCACCCACCGCCAACCTCGAGAATCCGGACCTGGGCATCGACCTCAACCTCGTCACCAAAGCCGCAGTGGAGCAGCGCGTAGCCGCGGCGCTCAGCAACTCCTTCGGGTTCGGCGGCCACAACGTCGTTCTCGCATTCCACACCCCTTAGGCGGGCGGGACGCTCGCCAGCTACTCCGCCTGGCGGCGAGGCACGGTAGGGAGCGAGGCGAGCTGAGCCAGTGCGCGAGGTGTGGCCAGGGTGGTGGGGGCGTCGAGCATGTGCATGCTGCGGGCGAAGCGGAGGAAGAGGGCGGGGTGGTGGGGCAGGCGTGCGGTGAGGGCGGTGAGATAGCGGGTGGCGATGCGGGTACCCAGGGGCGCGGCGTGGGGCTGCCAGGCTCGGTCCGCGGAGGTGTTGAGGAGCCACGGGCCGCGGGTGAGTGCAGCAGCCCGCCGCTGGAATGTTGGGCCCAGGCGATCCAGTGCGCTGCGGGTGCCTGTGGTATGGGTCGTCTGCGCCTGTTGGGCCAGAAGGGCATCGAGGAGTTTGGCCTGCTGGGCGGCGACCGTCATGCCTTGTCCGTAGACGGGGTTGAGGGCGCAGATGCTGTCGCCGAGGGCGATGAGGCGTTCGGGCCAGCGGGGCATGCGGTCGTACCGGTGCCAGCGGTTGGCGGTGGCGTGGGTCTGATGGACCGGGCCGTGGGGTGTGCCGTTCTCGATGATGTGGGTGAAGTCGGGATTATCGAGGGCTGCTGCGTAGGCGCGGAAGCCTTCCTCGTCGGTGGGTGGGGTGTGGCCGGCCGCTCCGATCAGACCGAGTTGCCATAAATCGGGGCCAATGCGCGCGGCGACGGCGCCTCGCGGTGAGCGGGGGGCGAGCGTGGGCTGGTAGGAGGCGACCCAGTCCTGGGTAGCGTCCGGTCTGAGGGTGTAGATGCGGGAGGCGTAGGTGACTTTGCCATCGACCACCACGCTGTCGGGGACCGGGTAGCCGGCGTCGGCGAGCCAGCGCGGCAGCCTGGTCCCGCGGCCCGTCGCCTCGACCACCAGATCCGCTTCGATCACCTCCTGTACGTCGCCCTCTCGTGGGCGGACCACCACTGCGGGCGGGCCGAGGTGTGCGGGACCGGGCAGGAGGAGGTTCTCGGCGTGCAGGCCGTAGCGGATGGCCACTGGTGCCAGGGCGGTGACGCGTTTACGCAGAACGTCTTCAAGGACGGCGCGCGCCGTGAGCTGCACGTCGAAGCCGACCGGGGTGCGCGGTGCCCAGCCGGTCGGGAACAGTATGCGAGTGGCCGCAGCAAAATCCTCGACCGGGCACCCCCGGGCAATGAGCTCGTCGCGTAGACCTGGGAACAGTTCTTCCACGAGTTCGGCCCCGCGGGCCAGAAGGGCATGGGGGTGGCGGGCCTGGGGAACGCCCGGGCGGGTCGCGGGCTCGCCGGGTACAGGGGGCGGGTCGCGCTCGATGACAGTGACCTGTTGGAAGTAGCCGGTCAGGACACGGGCGGCGAGCAGTCCCGCATAGCCGCCACCAAGCACCACGGCCTTGTCCCAGCCCGCGGCGATACCCGGATCGCGTTCGCTGTCGCCGGAACGCGGCCCGGAAGCCTGTGCGGTCACGGGGCGCTCGCCGTGAGGATCACGTAACCGGCCTGGGGCAGGACGCCATATGCCTGGACGCTGCCGACGAAGGCGTCGAAGGCTTCGGCTCCGATGCAGGCGGTGAAGTCGGCGCGAGCGGCGTTCAGGTCGCCGACGACCTTCGCGAAGGACGGGCGGGCGTGATCGCTGACGTCGGTGATCTCCAGCAGCTGGAGTCCGGTGCCTTCGAGGAGGCCCGGGTACTGGTCGATCTGAAGGAGGGAGGCGACCTGGCTGGTGGCGCGGAAGGCATCCACGACGGGCTGATCGGCGGGGTCGACGGGGCCGCGCAGGGCGAAGTCGGCGATGACCAGGCGGCCTTCGGGCTTAAGGACGCGGGTCATCTCGGCCAGGAAAAGGTCGTGGTCGGGCATGTGGAGCATCGACTCGAACGCCCAGGCGGCGTCGAAGGACGCGTCCGCGTACGGCAGTTTCATCGCGTCCGCGTACTCGAACCGCGCCTCCTCCTGCAGCCCCGCGGCCTGGGCGTTGCTGTTGGCGAGGTTCACCTGGTGGCGGCTGATGGAGATCCCGACCACGTGCGCGCCGCTCCTGCGGGCCAGGCGCAGGGCAGGCTTGCCCGTTCCGCAACCCACGTCCAGGACCGTGTCGCCGGCGCCCGCGCCCAGTCGTGAGATGAGCTGGTCGGTCATCAGGTCGGGAGCCGCAGCCAGGGTGCTGTCGTCGGTGGGGTCCGGGCTGTAGCCCAGGTGGAAGTTACCGTCGTAGGCGGCCGCGATCAGGTCGGTGAGCTGGTCGTAGAACTCCGCGACGGGCTCGGTCAAGGGAGCATCAGACATGGTGGCCTCCGAGGCAGGGGCGGTCAGGGCGTGCGGCTGCGGTGTGCTGGGTTCATGCGTCGGCCGTAAGGCGGCCGGGGCGAGCAGGTGGGCGCGGCAGGCAGTAGGATCCGGCAGCCGCCGCTGTCGTCATCCCTCCCAGTGCCACGGGCTTCGCGGGGGTGATCCGGTGGGTGAGGTGGCCCAGGGCCAGGAGCGTGAAGACGTCGGCCAGAGCGGGGATGGTGAAGCCGAAGGGGCGGGGGCCGATGGAGTCAGGCACGCTGGCGATCGACCCGTCGGGGCGCTGCTGGGTGAGCAGGTAAGCGCTTGCCCGGGTGGCGGCCGCGAGCGTTTCACGTCCGTCGCCCACTGCTGTCAGGGTGATCAGGGCGTACGCGGTGCTCAGTGCGTCGCTGGGCGCACCGTCTTGCTGGCCCCAGCCTCCGTCCGGTTCCTGCGTGTCGAGGACCAGGCTCCGGCACCGCCGGAGGATCCGCTCCCCGTGACTGCCGGGGCCGCCCGCGTCCACAGAGGCCGCGAGGGCCGCGCGGAAGACGGTGTGGTGACGACTGCTGGACCAGTCCGGGGGAAACGTTCCGTCTTCGTGCTGCCGGGAGGAGAGGTAGGCCAGAGCCTGATTCACCACACCGTGCTGGGCTGCGCCCTGCGTGGCGAGGGCGTTCACGGCGGCCGCAGTCATGCACGCCTCCGACGGTGCGCCGGCGAGATAGGTGGGGAATCCCCCGTCCTGGCCGCGCACGGCGTGCAGGCTGCCGACCGCCTGACGGATCGCGATGTGGTGGGCGGCCGGGTCGGTGAGTTGGAGGACTTCAAGGGCGGCGGAGGTGCAGTCCACGTCGGTGAGCTGGGCGCGCTCGCTGTAAGACCATCCCCCGCTCGGGTCCTGAAGGGAGATAAGATGTCCGGCGATGTTGTTCAGCACCCGCTGGTCGGCGCCGGTGGCGTGCAGGGCGATGCCGGCGGTGGCGGTCACCCACGTGTCCTCCTCGCAGATGAACGGCATCCCGCCGTCCTTGCGCTGGTGCTCCAGCACCGTCTGGATCCCCTGCTCGACCAACTGGTCGAGGCCGCATACGAAAGACAGGGCGTGCAGCACGGACAGGTGTATCAGGAGGTTGCCCTCCCACACTGCCCCCGGATGCTGGGTGGAGCGCAGCAGACTCACGTCCTGGTCCCCGACCTCGTCCATGGCTCCTCGCGCATGAGCCAGGATGATCTTGACTGCGGTGACCTGGACGCGTGCCCAGGGGTGCAGACCGCGCTGGGAGAACGCTTCGGCCGCAGGAGCCTGCGGGGCGGGGCCGACACCGAGGAGATGCAGGACCGCGTCGATCAGGGCGCGCTTACGGGGGCCGGTGAAGTCCGGTGCCTGTCGCAGGAAAGCGTCGACGTCCAACAGCTCAGCCGCATCCGCCTGGTTGCCGAGGGCGGCGCGGGCCAGCAGCCGGTCCAGCGGCTGCGGGCAATGCCGATGGCCGTTCAGGTAGGCGGCCACGCGGTCGCGGGCGGCAGACTCTGTCCGGGCGCGGTCCAGAAGTGCCAGCAGCAGGGCGGACTCTAGGACTCGACTGTGGCACGGTTCGCGCACGGCGCCGTCCGATCCCACCCGGGCCGTGAGGTGGGAGCGCAGCCGGGCGGTGGCAGACCCCAGGCCAGGGGGTAACGAGGTACGCGGCCAGCCGGATCTGGTGGGGGGAACGGGGATTCTCATCGGGGGGTCCGTTTCCAGCGCGGTGTCCGTCGCGTCCGGCCCTGGCGCCGACCGCGTCCGGAGAATGGGGTGCGTATCGAGCGTCAAGGCCGGATCGGCTTACGGGATACAACGGTTGTGGTCGTCTCCGAGGTGAACCGGCCGGTGGTGGACAGCCAGTGCAGCGTCGCGGACATGAACTGCTCCACCAGGTCCAGGTATCGGCCCAGCTCTTCCGCACGGGCCGCCGGCAGAGGCGTAGTCCGCAGGGTCTGCGCCGTCGAGGCGAAGTCACGCCGGCGCTGGTCGAGCATGGCTTGGGCCCGGACACGCGCCAGGTCCGCGGAACAGCCGTCCTGCCGGGCGATGACCGCCACGAGGTTGTCCTGCCCCGCTAGCTCATCGTGCGCGCCCGAGGCCAGGTCGTTGGCCCATCCCGCGATGTCGGCCAGCGCCCACCGAAGATCCCGCACCCGCGAATCCACCCGCGGATCCTCCACCATCAGCGCGTGGCCGGTGCGCTCCAAGACAGTCAGCATCGGCACAAGGGTGATCGTGCGACGGCGCAGCCGCACATAATCCGCCACCGACAAGGCGGCCCCCGCGTGTCGCAGGGCGACCTCCTGCTCCGTGGCGTCAAGGAAGTCCGCGTACTCCCGGGCGAAGCGCTCCCGCCACCGGGCGGGCATCCCCAGCGCGGTCCGCGCCCACAGCCCAGCCAGCACCGATACATGAGGCGACATCACCCTGGCCGACGGGACGGCACCTGGCTGGAGTATCTGCCGCAGTGGCGTTGTGAACAGATCCAACGACCCGGGGGAACCGGCCAGTCCACCGCGATCGATACAGTCGTCCACCCAGCAGATGAACACCGCCCACTGCACCGTGAGCAGCACATCCACCTTGGCCCCATGCGGCAGAGCGCCTCCGGCCAGCACATCCAGGCGCATCGCGGCCAGCCGGCGCTCCCCCGGCACATCCGCCACCAGGCCATGCGCCCGCGCCCACTCCAGCACCTGCCCGAAGTCCAGGCTCCCAGAGTCTGATCTGCCGTCACCCATAATTCGATCTTGTCAGAGCACGCCCACGACGGTAACGGCGTAAAAGAGTCAGGATCCACCGACACAAGCACGCCAGCGCACGGTCAGTGCAACCAGTGCTCTCGCCGTTGAAAGCGGCGCTCCCCGCTGAAGGTGGGCGACCAACCCTTTTCCCCCGCGAAGCACCTGACCTACGCCCTGGACGCCCGCTCTGGACGAGCTCATCGGCTGGGCCACAACCGACCGCTCCCCGGTTAGCCGTCGTTTCATACCTCCTAGGCACCCACATCCGCACCGCGCCGTATTAGCGCGGGCAGGCAAACGGCGACGTATCGGGTGCGACCACAGCAGTCAGCCTGCCTGCACCAAGGGCAGCCATTCAGCGCTCTCTCATCCCCGCAGCCTCAGGAATGGCGAGCGGGGCAAGCCGTCGCACCGCACGGGCAAGCCACCGAAGTGCCTGGACCGAGACTCTCAATGCGTTCCGACTCAGCGAAGTGGACGGACGAATCGTGGGCCGCCGACCTCTGGAACAGGCGGCGACACTCGTCTCGGACCTCAGCAGCGCCATGCTGACCACCGACGGCCTGCGATGGCTCGCGGCTCCTGAGCGGGACAGCAAACTCGTTCGGCAGCTCTACGCGTACCTCGACGATGCCCGCATCGCCTACGACCGGCGCCCCACTGTGGAGCTCCCCCGCGGCGCGCGGGTACGCCCCACCGCGCGCATCAACCTCCCCAAGCGGACCGTCCTGGTTCAGGCCGTCGGCGGCTCGGAGCAGGGACTGGAACACGCTCTCTCGCTCGTGCAACGAATCGAACGCGCGGACTACGCCTTCGATCAGTGCCTCGTCTTGCTGAAGGGCAACCCCCAGACGTGGCCCGCCGACCACCTCGATCTCCTGGCGGACCACACACCAGTCGGGTTCTCCGACCGCATGGACGCGGTCACCCGATTCCTCAAAGAGGGCACGCCGCTGGAACGTCCAGTCCCCTCAGAGCCGTAAACCGCGTCTCCGCTGGTCAACGGCTCGCGGCTGCCGTTCCCCATGGGACGAAGAATCTGCCGGTGGTCTCCGGGACCGCGGCCCTTGGCGCGGCAACAACGGAAACTTGCTGGTCACGGGCTCGTGAGCGGCGCGGTGGTCGCCTGTGGTCGCAGGCTGGAGGAACCCACTTCCCTCCGCCTCCCGGAGGCGATCCCCATGCGTACCAGCACCGGCCGCGGCCGTATCTACCGCCGCTGCGGCACAAACGGCGCCTCGAACACGCAGCGATCCTGACGATCCGTTCGCCGGACTCGTCTTCTGCCGACCCGACGGCCGACCGCTCGGACCTCATCAGGTGCTGGACCGACTTCGCCCGGCTCTCCGCCGAAGCCGGTGTCCCCAGGATCACGGTGCACGACCTGCGTCACCTGGCCGCCACGATCACCATCACCGCCGGCGTGCCGCTCACCGTCGTCTCCAAGACCCTGCGGCACTCCACCCTGTCCACGCCGCCAACCTCTACGCCCATCTCACCCAGCAGGCGGCCCGCGAAGCCGTCGACACCATCGACCGCACCCTCACCGGAGCAGAGAAGGCCAGCAGCACCACGGACCGCACCGAGTGGCTGCGACCACCACGCGACCACATCCGCCGACTCCGCGAAGCCCTCCGCCGGCTCCGCTCCCCCGCCATTGCCGGGTTCAGCGCATCGGCCGACCGGCCGCAGACTCGACGTGCGACCACATTGCGACCACCATGGCTCCGGACGCACGAAAGGCCGCCTTCCCATTTCTGAGAAGACGGCCTCCGACCTGCACAAAGCAAAGTCGGGACGACAGGATTTGAACCTGCGACCCCTTGACCCCCAGTCAAGTGCGCTACCAAGCTGCGCCACGTCCCGATGCCCGTCTGACCTGGGGTTTCCCCCGGCCGTTCGTGCAGGGAAACAATACCGCACTTACCCGGGTGGTCACGAACCCCTTTGCCCGGGCCCCGGGGCCTCCCGCTGGCCACGCTGGAAGTAGGCCGCCAGCTCGGGGTCGAGCGGGGGGACCTGGCGGGGGACGCCGCCGGTGCGCAGGGAGGCCGTGGCTTCGTATCCGGCGGCGACCGCCATCCGGGCCGCGACGGGTGAGGTGTCGGTGGCGCCGCCG
This sequence comes from Streptomyces sp. NPDC048361, assembly GCF_040651795.1. NCBI lineage: Bacteria > Bacillati > Actinomycetota > Actinomycetes > Kitasatosporales > Streptomycetaceae > Streptomyces > Streptomyces sp. NPDC048361. The sequence continues at coordinate 1,235 of NZ_JBEZKW010000008.1, read as the reverse complement.
TCGCGGGCGAAGCGCAGGAACTCGTCCATGATCAGCGGGTCCGCCCCGGCGTGCCCCGCGTCGCCCCCGTCCCTGTCCCCGTCCCCGCCTCCGCCCCTGTCCCCGTCCCCGTCCCCGTCCTCGTCCCCGGGGATGGTGTACGTCTCGTCGGGCTCCGCCCGGTGACCCGAGCGCCGGGCGTTCCAGACCTTCACCTGGCCGCCGGGGCCGTCGCCGAAGTTCTCCAGGCGGCCCGCGTCACCGATGACCGTGTAGTTGCGCCAGTAGTCCGGGGTGAAATGACATTGCTGGTAGGAGGCGAGCACACCGTTGTCCAGGCGCATGTTGAGCAGGGACACATCCTCGATGTCGATCACCGGGTTCAGCGCGCGCTGGGTGTGCGGCGGCCAGTGGCCGTCCTTGGTGTACCAGTCCTCGGTCTTCGGCTCACCCGGGGAACGGCGGTGCGGGTTGTCGCCGTACACCATGAGATCGCCCATGGCCTGGACGTCGCGCGCATACCCACCGGACAGCCAGTGCACCACGTCGATGTCGTGCGCCGCCTTCTGGAGCAGCAGCCCGGTGGTGTACCGGCGCTCGGCGTGCCAGTCCTTGAAGTACCAGTCACCGCCGTACCCGACGAAGTGGCGCACCCAGACCGTCTTGACCGTGCCGACGGCGCCCCGTTGCACGAGGTCCCGCATCATCCGCACGACGGGCATGTGCCGCAAGTTGTGGCCCACGTACAGGCGGGTGCCGGTGGAGCGCGCGGTGCGCAGGATCTCGTCGCAGCGCTCGACCGTGATGTCCAGAGGCTTCTCGACGAAGACCGGTTTTCCCGCGCGCAGGGCGGCGCAGGCGAGGTCGGCGTGGGTGTGGTCGGGGGTGAGAACGAGCAGGGCGTCGATGTCCGGGGCCTCGATCACCTTGCGGTGGTCGGCGGCGGCCCACGCGCCGGGGAACGCCGCGGCGGCCGCGTCACGTGCCCGGGGGTCGGGGTCGGCGACGGCCGCGACGACACAACCGCGCCCCGGGCGGTGCGCGGTCCGCGCGATGCTGCCGCGCAGGCCGAATCCGATCACGCCGATACGGAGGTCGGTCATGTCAACTTCCTTCTCAAGGAGCGGAGTTGTGTTGTCATCTGCTGCCACCGGCGCGGCTCGGCCCGGGCGTTGGTGCGGGGCCCAGAGGCGTGTCGTACGCCGGCCCGGGCGTTGGTGCGGGGCCCAGAGGCGTGTCGTACGCCGGCCCGGGCG